>CALVKI010000015.1 GCA_944332635.1 uncultured Bacilli bacterium | reverse complement strand
TTATCTAACATACTACATTTTCCTTTCTTTTTATATTAAAAATACTATTAACTGCCATAATCATGTCCTTGATAACCCTTATAATTACAGGATTTGTACCATTGGGTGTAGTCTTAACTACACCTGTACCAAACTCTGGATCAGCATGCATATCACCAACAATAGGAATCTCTTTATTAACAATAGGTAAAATAACGGTTTTACCAATTAAATGTTTATAACGTTGATCTTTTGGATTAACAGCAACAGCAGTATCACCAAATAATGTTTCTGGTCGAGTTGTTGCAACATCTAAATAATCATCTGTTCCAGTAATAAAATATTTAATATGATAAAATGCTCCCTTATCTTCTTTATAAATAACTTCTTCATTAGAAAGTGCAGTCATTTGAACAGGATCCCAGTTAATAATTCTTTCTCCTCTATAAATTAAACCTTTTTCATAAAGTTTAACAAACACATAGTTAACAGCATCATTAAGCCCTTTATCCAATGTAAATCTTTCTTTTGAATAATCTAAACTAAGCCCTAATTTTGCCCATTGTTCATGAATAGTATTAGCATATTCATCTTTCCAACCCCACGCATGTTCTAACCACTCTTCACGAGAAATAGCACGAGGATTAATTCCCATATCACGAAGACGTTTATCTACTTTTGCCTGTGTTGCTATTCCTGCATGATCCATACCAGGAAGCCATAAAGCATCATAACCTTGCATTCTCTTATAACGAATTAAAATATCTTGAAGAGTAGTATTCCATGCATGACCCAAATGAAGTTTACCTGTAACATTTGGAGGTGGTATTACAATACAATAAGGCGTTTTATCGCTTTGACTATCCGATTTAAAATATCCCTTACTCTTCCATTCCTCATATTTATTTTTTTCAACTTCTAAATGATTATATTTTTTATCTAACATACTATCACCCTCTTTTTCATCAAATTACCTATAAACAAAAAACGAGCATCATCCAAAGGACGAAAACTCGTGGTACCACCTTATTTCATAGAATTAATATTCTACCTCAATGCCATAACGTGACAAAACGGAATAACTTACTAAAATTCAGAAATTCTGCTCCATTGCTACCTTCAAAATAGATTGCCAGTTATTCTCACCAACCATAACCTCTCTAAAAACTAAACTATTCCTACTCCTCAACTTCTACGCATCTACTACATAGTATAAACTAATTTTTTTCTCTTGACAAGTTTAAATTTTTAAATAATTAAATATTAGCTCTCACTAACCTTTTTCACTTCACCATATTCTTTGCCTTTTAAATCAACTACTGCTTTTTTAATAATCAAGTTATGAGTAAGTTTACCAGAATCAGGATCAGATATGCCTTCATTTTTCACAATACGATTAATATTTTCTTTACCGTCAATAACTTCACCAAAGGCTGCATACTCTCCATCTAAGCTTTCTGCAGTTCCCAACATAATAAAGAATTGACTTCCAGCAGAATCATAATCTTGACTACGTGCCATAGATACAACCCATTTCGTGTGTTTTAAATTATTTTCAAATCCATTTTTATTAAATTCACCTTTAATAGTATATCCAGGTCCACCTGTTCCAACTCCATTAGGATCTCCTCCTTGTAACACAAAACCAGGAACTAACCTATGAAAAGTATTATTATCATAAAAACCTGACTTTACCAAAGAAATAAAATTATTTACCGTATTAGGAGCTATTTCTGGATAAAGTTCTATAACAATAGTTCCATAATCTTCAATGTACATAGCTACAATAGGATTTTCTGTATCATATTGTTCAAGTGTTTCTTCATTTCCTTTTTGATTAAATGAAATATCAAGCATATCTTCTTCTACTCCACAAGCAGTTAAACTAATAAAACAAAGAAAAATCATTACTATTAAAAATAACTTTTTCATATTAATTCATCCTCTCCAAAATATCTCTTGCAGCAACAAGACCAGTAGCAGCAGCAACAACAATATTACCAGCTTTACCAGCACCATCACCAATAAAATAAATTTCCTCATTTTCTAATTTAAAATGATTATCAGTTTCTATCTCGTTACTAAAAAATTTAATTTCAGGACCATAAAGTAAAGTTTCATCATTATTTACTCCAGGAATGATTTTATCCAACTTTTCTAATCCTTCTAAAATATTAGTAATAATTCGATGTGGTAATACTAGAGCCAAATCACCAGCAACACAATCTTTTAAAGTTGGTTCAACAAATCCTTGATTAATACGATGCCAAGTAGACCTTCTTCCTCGTTTTAAATCTTTTAAAGATTGAATAATCGGCTTAGAATCTCCCAAAACATTAGCAATTCTAGCAATAGATTCACCATAAAGTCTAGTATTAGTAACAGGCTCTGTTAAATGAACACGACTAATAAATGCAAAATTACTATTATTAGATTTAACTTCTTTTAAAGAGTGTCCATTAACACAGATATAGCCATAATAATTTTCCTTAGCAACAAATCCACCAGGATTAGTACAAAAAGTTCTTATCTGATCACCATAAGTTTTAGTACGAATAAAAATAGTAGGATCATAAATCACATTGGTAATAGCTTCCAAAATTTCTTTTCTAACTTCTACTCTAACACCAATTTCAATACTTTGAGATAAATAAGGAATTTTATATTTATCTGCTAACTCTTGAATCCATTTAGCACCAGTTCTACCAGGAGCAACAATAACCTTATTAGCTTTCAACTTTTTACTACCATAAACAATTTCATAACCATCATTGATTTTAATTATATCTTGAACATCAGTATTTTCAAATAAAGTAACACCTTGTTTTTCTAAAAATTCAGAAAATTCTTCAATATATTTAGGAAGATGATCACTCCCTAAATGTTTTTGTTTAATTAGCAGCAAGCAAGCTCCTTCAATCGAAACTTTTCTTTTAATTTCCTCGGCCTCATCTAAATTACTAGGAAAAACATCACTATCCATCCCAAATTTAGTAAATATCTCCTCTGTATCATCAATTAACTTATTTGCTTCACTTTCAGTCATATATTTAAATAAATCACTTTTACCAAGTTTGGGAATAAAATTTAACTTTCCATCAGAAAAAGTACCGGCTCCACCATAACCTGATAAAACTCGGCAAGGATTACAATTAATACACGTAGTATTATTTTTATTCATAGGACAAAATCTTGTTTTTACTTTAGGACCCTTATCCATAAGCGCTATTTTCAATTTACTGTTTTTTGTAATAAGTTCATATGCAGCAAACAAACCTGCAGGACCTGCTCCAACAATTACAACATCATATTTCATTATCATCACCATGTCAATTATAACATAAAATAGTAAAATCAAAAAAAAGAAAACTAATGTAAATAAAAAATAATTTACATCATACAACTCCAACAACTATACAAAATATGATACAATAATTATGGTGATAAGATGTTAACAAGATCTGAACGAAATGAAGAAAAACAAAAAGAAATCATAAAGGAAGAACATAGAGAAACAAGAAAAAAAATAGTCCTAACCTGTTTTAAAATAATTATCATTTTAATATTAATAAGTATAATATTCTATTTATATACTTCATACATTTCTTCAAAAATAATAACAGTAAAAGAAGAAAGAATCACAAGTGAAAAATTACCCTCAAATTTCAACGGATTAAAAATTATTCAAATATCTGATATTCACTATGGTTCAACAATATTCATAAATGATATAAAAAGATTAATAAAACTAATCAACCGAAGAACCCCAGATTTAGTTGTATTTACAGGAGATTTAATTGATAAAAATTATCAATTAACATCAAAAGAACAAGAAAATTTAATTACAGAATTAAAAAAAATAAAGACTACTATAGGAAAATATGCAATCAAAGGTGAAGAAGATACAAATCAATTTAATACAATAATGAAACAAAGTCAATTTACAATATTAAATAATAGCTATGATTTAATATATAAAGATAACAATACACCCATTTTGTTGGTAGGAATAAACAATAGTAAAAAAAATATTGATATAAGCAGCGCTTATAGCTACTTCAATCAACCAACATATAATTCAAATATATATACAATAGCACTATTACATAAACCAGACACAGTTGATGAAATTTTAAAAAATTATTCGACTGACCTCTTTTTAGCAGGTCATTCACATAATGGACAAATCTACATTCCATACATTGGTGGAATCATAAAAAAAGAAGGAGCTCAAAAATACATAAATGAATTTTATCAAATAGCAGATTCAAAATTATATATATCAAGTGGAATTGGAACAAATGAAAATGGATTCAGGTTATTCTGCAGACCAAGTATCAATTTTTTCAGATTATCATCAAAATAAATTCTTCAACCACTGAAAGAAAGAACTTTTATCTTTCTTTTTTTCTTTTTCATAAATAGAAAGATTTCCAATCTTTTGACCGCCTAAATAAATATTAATAATTCCTACCTTGTCAGAAGATGTCTGATGAAAAAAATGTACAACTGTCTTTACATCATCAATCTCATCTTCAGTTAAAGGATAATAAAAAGATTTTTTTAAATACACCTCTGTATCAGAAATATCTTTACTAACTACAAATCTATCTTTATCAATGACTTTATACATATGATATTCAGAAAAAACCTTTTCATATAAATTCTGATGATTAGCATAAATATCTCCATCATTTAAACTAACTACAGTTAAATTAAGATTATCTTTAGAAGCAGTAGACACTAATGTTTTTCCCGCACTTGGAGTATAACCATTTTTTCCACCAGTACAATATTTAGAATCAGTCAAAAGCTGATTACGGTTATACCACAAATATGTTTTTTTTCCTGTTGATACTTCATATTTTTTAGTTGCAACAATTTTTTTATAAACTTTATTTGAAAAAGCATATTTAGAAAGCAAAGCCATATCATAAGCCGTTGAATAATTTTCTGTCTCCTCATCTAATCCATGAGGATTTTTAAACTGAGTATGTTTCATACCTATCTGTTTTGCTTTAGAATTCATCATTTTCACAAAATTTTCTTCACTACCACCAACTTCTTTAGCAATAACAACAGAGGCATCATTGCCACTTCTAAGAAGAAGTCCATAAAGTAAATCTTTCATAGACATCTTCTCACCAACTTCAACATAAATGTTCGTACCATACATAGACAGTACTTCCTCACCTACAATAACTTCTTTATCTAAATTCCCATGTTCTATAGCAATAATAGCAGTCATAATTTTTGTAGTAGAAGCAATTAAACGCTGTTCATTAATATTATTTTGATATAAAATTCGACCTGTATCCAAATCCATTACAATACTAGCTTTAGATGAGTCAGCTAAAACAGAAATAGGAAAAATCAAAAAAGTTATAAAAAGAATATAAAAAAACCTCTTTTTCAAGGAAATCACCTATTAATATATATGTTAAAAATAAAAATTATTGCACAATAAAAATTTTCATTATATAACTATTTTATTATCCGATAAAGTAACCATAAAGTAACCATAAATATAATTAAAATAAAAACAAAAAAACGTTGACAAGCAACGTTAATTACTAATGGTCGGGAAGACAGGATTTGAACCTGCAACCCCTTGGTCCCAAACCAAGTGCTCTACCAAGTTGAGCCACTTCCCGAAAATGGTGCGCTCGAAGGGATTCGAACCCCTGACCTTTTGGTTCGTAGCCAAACACTCTATCCAACTGAGCTACGAGCGCATGTCACGTAACCAAATTTATATAAAATCAATAATAATTAACAAAATGGTGGCTCCAGCGGGAATCGAACCAGCGACACAGGGATTTTCAGTCCCTTGCTCTACCGACTGAGCTATGAAGCCAAATGGCGGTCTCAACGGGACTCGAACCCGCGATCTTCTGCG
>CALVKI010000014.1 GCA_944332635.1 uncultured Bacilli bacterium | reverse complement strand
TCTTACTAAAATAACTTATGATGAATTTGATGAATTATATAAAAGTAATTAAGTTTATCAAAATGTGATATGACCCCGTTTCTTAAACATAGAAGCGAGGTTTTTATTATAAATAGTTGGTCTTTTTCATTAGTATATTTTAAAAAAATAAATGTCATATTCTATTCTTTCATTTTTTATGATATACTGATGGTAATGAATGGGAGTGAAAGAAAATGAGTAAGAAGATTTTATTAATTGCATTATGTGTGGTATTATTATTTGGTATAACTGGTTGTGGAAATGAAAGTCAATCAAATAATACAAAAAACGATTCAACAAGTCAAAATAACAATGAAGAAAATAATTTGGTTTTAACTTGTACAAACTCGGAACAACACAATTATATTCATACTGACACAACATTAACTTTTAATTTTCAAAATTCTACATTAAATAAAATTGAATGGAAAGATGTTGATACTCCAGAAAAAGATTGGTGGGAACAAAATTGGAGTTCAAAAGAAGATGAATACTTACAAATTATTGAAGAGCAACAACAAGGTTGTTTTGAAAATATTCCGAGTGTTGAATATAATGTTTCATTGGAAGATAGTGTAACTACTATTATTAGAACTTATGAAGTGAATGAAAATAATCAAGAAGAATTAGAAAAAGACACACTTTTATATAATAATATAAAAGATATTCATAACGATTATTCTAAAATAAAAGAATATTATGAAAATGAAGGTTATACGTGTAAATAAAAACTTATATTAAATCTTACAATTTATCGATGAGATCAGCTTAATTGTTGGTCTTTTTTATGAATAAAATTTTTTAAAATCAAATAGTCATATTCTATTCTTTCAATGTTTATGGTATACTGATGGTAATGATGGGAGTGAGAGAAAATGAGTAAGAAAGTTTTGTTAATAACATTATGTGGTCTGTTATTATTGGGAGTAACTGGATGTGGAAACGTTGAGAAAAATGTAGACAGTTCTAAAAATGAAGGTAATAGCCAAGAACATGAAATGATAGACAATGACAGCCAATCATCATTAGATGATTTAAATAATGATGATTCATCAAATGATTATTATGTTGGAACTTATTATTTGGTTTTAACAGACGGAACTCTCGCAAAAGATGGCTCAGGTACTATTACTTTAAATGCAGATGGAACCTGTGAGTATTATTATGGGTGGTCTAATTTTGGTTGTATTTCCTATACTGTTAATGATCATCTTATAACATTAAAAACAACAGAAAACTCATCAGATATTTATTTAACACTTGATGTTAATAATAAAATTTTGATAGATGCTAATAATGAAAAGTATCTTAAGGAGGAATAATAAGATGGTAAAAAAAATATTAAAAATAATAGCATTAGGAATTGTAGCTTTAGTCATTTTAGCATTATTTTTTGGAGAGTCTTTTGTTACTTTTTTAATTAATAATGAATACCTAAATAATACTTTATTTGTTGAGTATGGTAAAGCAAATGTAATAATTACTATCTTAATAGCCACGTATGTTTTGATTATCATTGGTTGTTTAATACTGTGGAAATTAATAAAATTCGCATATAAGACTAATAAAAAGCATAATTTAGTAATTAATTGTACTTGGAAAGATTTTCTCGCATCTTGGGGATTTACATTTGGAATTTTTGCTATCATATTAATTATCACTGATTTTAATGTGAGATATATATTTTTATATTTTTTCTTGATTGTTTGTTGTATATGTGGAGTTATTTTTTACAAACACAAATTAGAAATTATTAAAAATAATGGTTATAAAGGAGGAAGTGCTATATTGAGATTGATCATTACATATCTATTTGGTCTTATCTCATTACCTGCTCTAATTATAGCAATGCCAGTTTTAGTAAGCAAAGGTGGAAAAGAAATAATTGAAAACCTACCTGATGTAGATATGGAGTTTGGAGCGATTACTGATGAAAATGGTAATACTACAACATTTACATCTTATAGTACAAAAAATATAAGATCAACCTCATTTACAGATAAAGATGGAAAAAAATATTATTCCAATTCTATAAAGAAATAGTAAAATAATTATAAGGAGTGAGAAAAAATGTATAAGAAAATTTTGTTAGTGGTATTATGTGGAGTATTATTGTTTGGGGTTACTGGTTGTGGTTCAGACAAAGAAAACACTGGAACTAATAATGATACGGAAAAGGAAGAAAGTAAACAAGATATAGTTATGACTTGTACTGCCAGTTCTAAACCTGAAAATGAATATGAAGCGACATCTACTACAACTGAAGTTTATACTTATGACAATAATATGATTCTTAAAAAAATAAAGGTCACTTGTGAAGAAGAATATTCAAATGAAGAACGTGCTGATAGTCAAAAAAGTATTCATGAAGATGCAGTTAATAGAGCAAACGAAATGGAAGGTTTGAGTGGAACTATAGAATCAAAAAGTAATACAAGTTTTGTTTATTCTTTTACTTATGATTTAGAAAAAATTTCCAATTTAGATGAACTTAATATAGGTCTTTCTGAATATCTAGATTACTCTACTCATAAGTTTGATGCAGAAAAATATAATACAGAACATTTTGATGGAAGTTGTGTTATTGAATAATGTAAAATCAGTTTATAGATCAACTTGATTGGTTGATCTTTTTTATACCCTATTTAAAGGAGAAAATGAGCAAATAAAAAAGTCCTAGTAAACAATATAATGTCCACTAGGATTTTTATTAATTTAATAAACAATAACTATAATCAAATATTAATAATCTTTCTTTTATCATTTTATTTACCTTCTTGTTTTTGAAATCTGTGTTATAGATATTGAATAATATTTCGATAGAAAATTGTTTCTTTTCTATTTCTGATAATTCTAAATACTTGGCTGAAAAAAGTAATAGATGTTTATAAATACTAAAGTTTATTATTTTTTTAGAATTCTTATAATCTAAAATTGTTAGTATTTGTTTTAATAAAATAATAATATCTCTCATATTAAAATTTATGTTGAAGTTTTTGTTTTCAGTTAAGTAAAGTGCTAATCTTACTTTATCAATATTACTCAACATATCAAATTGATGTAGTAATTCTATGACCTTTTTCGTGTTACTTTCTAATAGCATAATTTACCTCTTTTCCTTGATTTTACTGGGTTACAAGACATTTACCAAGCAATTATTTGTGTCTTTACTATATTCATCCAACTCTTTGTCTCATTCCCCCAGATAATCTATTTGGATATTCATTTATAAATTCTTCTAAACCGTATGTTTTTAATAAATTAATTACATAATCTTTATTTTCTTTTGTATTTTTATTTGCTATTTCTAGGCCCAATAGACAATTTTCTAATACGGTTCTCCATTCAAATAAACAATCATTTTGTAGCATATAACCTATTGTATAATTTTTAGAAAACTCAATTTTTCCTGCCGACTTTTCTTCCAATTTAGATAAAATAGATAATATGGTAGATTTACCACAACCGCTCGGCCCTATAATTGAAACAAATTCTTTTTCTTCTACATTAAAAGAGATATCATCTAGGGCTTTTATTTCTCCTTCATTATTATGAAAATATTTTTGTAAATTTGTAACTTTTAATACTTTATCCATGGTACATCATTTTTTCATATGATACTTTTTTATTTATTGCTTTATAGTCTAGCATAATATCTTGTAAATGATTAAATGATTGTTCTTTAAATTCTGTTGTTTTTGGCCAAGCTTCTATCTTTCTGTATCTTTTTACTACTTTTGTAATATCTTCTAATGAAGTATCTGGGAATTGATTAATAATTGCTTTTGCTACCTCTTCATCTGTATGATTGTGTACATAATTAATTCCTTTTTGAATAGCTTTAGTAAAATTCTTTATTAATTCTTTATTTTCTTCAATATAGCTTATTCTAGCCGAATATGATGTGTATGGTACTATCCCACCTAATTCTCCAATGCTAGCTACTACATAACCATAACCTTCTTTTTCTAATTCTAGTGCATTGGGTTCAAATAGTGTTACAAAATCTCCTTCTCCACCTATAAATGCACCACCCATTGATGCAAAATCTATTGATGTATTAATATTTAAATCTTTTTTAGGGTCAATACCATTCTCTTTTAATGCATATTCTAAAGTCATCTCAGGCATTCCTCCTGCACGACCACCTAAAATTTCTTTTCCTTTTAAATCCTCTAATGTAAAATTGTCTATTTTTTTTCTAGAAACTAAGAAAGAACCATCTTTTTGTGTTAGCTGAGCAAATGTTTTCAAATAATCTTTTTCTCCACCTTGATATACATAAATTGTTCCTTCACTTCCACAAAAACCAATATCTGCATCACCTGATAATACTGCTGCTGTTGTTTTATCTGCACCACTCGTTAAAATCAATTCAATATCAATTCCCACTTCTTGAAAATACCCTTTTTCGATTGCTACGTACTGTGGAGCATAAAAAATTGAATGTGTTACTTCTGCTACAGTAACTTTCGTCAATTTTTGATTTTTTGAATTTTCTTTCTTTAAATCAAATAACACTAATGCAGCTAGCAAAAATATTAATATACCAGCTACAATACAAATTATAATTTTCTTTTTCATAAATCTCCTTTCTACTAAGGTATTATATGAATATATATATAATTTGGTTAGGTTTTTTCACTAAAAAAAAGTTCAATATAGAACTTCTCATAATGAACATTTTCTTTATGTTTTATTGTACTTCTTTTTTTATTTTTCTTCTATGGCTTTATCTTCAACAATTGTTCCACAATAACTACACCAGACTTTTCCTCCTCTATTTACTTGATTTGGAGCACCACAATTTTCACAAGCTACTGTTATTTTATCTTTTTTCTTATCTGATGATTGATAGTTATAATATGTTATGGTTTCATCCACTTTATTTAGAATGATTCCGTTGATTAAGTCTTTATCATCTAAATATTCTAAGTCATTCAGTACTTGTTGTTTCATTTCTTGATATGTCTTTCCTGGTATATGAGGAATTCTAGCAACTATATCTGGTATTTGTAATTTGCTTCTGTAAATATACGGTCTATATTTTTTTAGTAAGTCTTGATCTTCTTTGCTGCACTTATTTACTAATCCATTTACTTCGTCTATAAAGTAATCTTGTGGAATCTTTTTTATTTGCTTTAAATATTTTATCTTTAAAATACATTCGGGGTATGTACAACCAGAAAGATCTGCAATTTGTCTTATATTTTCTTCATTATCTTTAATTATTTGAGTGTATATTATTTTCATTTTTTTTATAAATTGTTTATCTTCTAATTCTTCTGCACCAAAAAAATGGGTATAGTCTCTATACGATGTTTGATCAATTCTATTTATTTTTACACCCTTTATTTCATTATACATGTTAGCAAATATATCTTTCATTCCCCACTTTTTTAGCTTATCACAAATACTAATAATTATTGTTAATACTATTATTATTACTATTATTATATCGATGTGGTTCATGTCACTACCTTCTTTCTATCTTATTATATAGTAAGTCAATTTATTTTGCAAAAAAAAGATTAATATTCATCTTTCGTCAAACTTAATTAATCTATTTTTTCAGTATAGAATTCTATTTTTATTTAATTATTATAGTATTTAATTCATAGGGCAGATTAATATAATTATTAATTATATGCTTTATCGATTTTTATTTTTTTCTATAAAGTATTGCCCTCAACAGTTATCTCTATATTCTATTTATGGTAATTATCTTTCTAAATTCTCATAATCTATTGCTATTTTTTAGCATAATCTTGATTACATAATACATTTTAAGTTTATATATTATGTTTTTATTTCAGCTTTGTCTATCACTAAGCGTTTACTTCATATCAATCTTATGTTTTATTTTTTTAATTAAATTATTTTTATCATTATCATCTGGATGGGTTTTTGCTTGTTCAAAATTTTGTAAACTAACTTGTAAGTTTTTATCAGCTGGATTATCTGTAATTAATTGCAAGTACTTAGCTTTTACTTGTTCTTGCATTTTTCCTTGACAAAAGAAACTACCAACTAAATAGTTTGAATTTGGAAGCTCTCCTATAATTCTTTCTTTTAATGTATCAAAGTATTCTTCGCTGCCACCAAATCCTGCTGTTGCAAATAAAAATACTTTTTTATTTTGTAACTTTTGTAACAATTTCTTTATTTTTTCTGTACACATTCCCTTTATAATAGGTGTTCCAATAAAGTAAATATCACCTTCTGGTAAATGTTCAATTAATTTATCATTTATCTTTTCATAAAAAGCATCAGGAAATTCTTTTTTAATGATATCTGCCATCTCTTCTGTATTTCCTGTTAAAGAATCATATATAATTATTTTTTTCATTTTTTCTTTTTCCTTTCACAATTAATTCTATATTTGTAATTCCTTTTCCTTGGTTTGGATAGTAATATGAGTATATGTGATCAAAAATAAATAAACCTAATAATATACAACAAGTAACAACTAATTTCTTAATATTTAGCTTTTGAACAACATTATCTATTAAAGGTGCTAATATATATACTAATATAATTCCTCCAAGACCAAAAACTAATAATCCTTCTGCACATACTCTGCCATGAATATTCAAAAAATAGCCACTATAATCCCACCATCTTGTTCCGTTAAATGTATACTCTAAATATACTCCTGTATAGTATTCTACGAATCCACATAATACAATAATTAAGAAAAATTCTTTTACTGGTTTTTTACGAAATTTATATAATACTGTTAATATCAATATACATCCATAGCCATATATTGGTAACCATGGTCCTTGTAATACACCTCTTTTTACAAATTCTCCTTGATCGATAATATGGAGCGTAACTTCAAATAACCAACCTATGATTGATGCGATAAAAAATATTACTAGTAATGACCAAATGCTATATCTTCTAGTATAGTTTATAGTATCTAGCCTTCTTCTTTGTTGTCTTTCTGAAATAGTAAATAGGCGCATTGGATATTCTTTTCCTTGAATAACATTTTTATATATTTTTAGTTTTTCCTTTTTTACTTCTTCTTGTTCTTCTTGTTCTTTTGTATCTGCTAGTGAAATACCAAAATAGTCGGCAAGTATTTTTTTTAATCCTTTTGGTTTTTCTAGATTATTTTTTGATTTATTTAAAACATTTATTACATCTTCATATTTTTGTTCTAATGATTTTTGTTGAGCTTTTTCATATAAATAAACATCATTTAGCTTTTCTATCCCTTGTATTTCTTTTTCTTTAGCTAATTTTCTTAGGCTAGCATAGTATTCTGTTAATGCTGCAATTCTATATGGGTTTGAATATAATATCTCTGTTATTCCAAAGGTAAATGTTCCTAAAATAAGCCATCCTATGTAAGAAAGTTCCAATTTAAAACATTCCCATTTATGCCCATCCATCATTTTTCGTGATAGATTGATAGCATCTAAAGTTTTTATTTTAGGATTTTCAGCAATTATATATGGTACTAGTATATAGGAATATCTTTTTATGAAAATACCAACTATCGTTAAACACCATAAACTATAAAAAGCTGAAGTGACAAACATTGTCCAAGATGTTCTTATCCAAGTTTTAGTTCTTAATAAAAATAAGAACCTTTGCATGGGAACTCTTTTGTATATTCTTCCCTCTAAGAAAATTCGTCTTGATAATACTTGATACGTATTTATAAAGAACATCCAAATTAAAAAACTGATTAATAAACTGCAGCCTATTAATATTATGGAAGTTATATTTGGATGTCCAATAATTGAGTTCATTCCTACTATAAAATTGACATAAATGGAACCTGTAGAAAAAGCGTTTATAACCATAGCAAAAACGCCTCTACTTCTGCCAAAAACTTTATCTTGATTCTTTTTATCCTTTTCTATTATTTCTTCTGTGATTTCTTTTGTAGTTTTTTTACTTTTCTCTGCCTCTCCTTTTAAGGCGTATTTTACTGCTTGGTTTACTTTTTGCGATTCGTTTATTGTACTTTCTGGCAATATTTTATTTTCAACAATACTAAATGAGCTAGTAAATTCTGTCCCGATAAATGTTGCTATTACACAGGCAACTACAAATATTAAATAATGTTCTTTTAAGTTTTTTCTAGCATTTTTCTTTAGATCTTTTTGGGTTTTCATTTAACTACCTCCAATATTAGGATTATCTTTTCCTTCTTCTATTGATATCTCTTCTAATTGCTTCTAATATTCCTTGTTCTTTGTACACCTTTTATTCTACGATATTTACAAATAGTAGTACATATATTAATTGCTTTCTATGTTCATCATATTAATAAAAAGCAATTTCTCGTCTAGTAATTATACATTCTATTATTTTTATATTTTCTTAATTGGGATTTTTTTATTAAAGATTGTACATACTTTAGTGTGTCTTTATCAGAATCACTTAATTCTGGTACTCCCATAAATCCTGGATATATATGAAACATAGCGTAATAAGGGGTATCTATATAATATAAATCCCATACTGTTTTTATATATATTTTTTGAAATTTATATTACATATAATTTGCAGTTTTTTTCATATATATCATTAGAATCTATAGAAATTTTATCAACTAATAAATCATTATCACTTACTTTTATTTGAAGAGTACTTCCTATTTCTTGATGATAATTTTTATTTTAGTAAATTAAATTTTTAAAGCTGTCATCTGTCATATGGATATTTGGCACATTATCCTTTCATTTTTATCATCAAACTGGGGTTAAAGTTAAATATTTCTAACATTATATATTATTATATACTATATTTGTTCTTAGTGAAAGATTTTTAAAATAATAAAACTAATACCTTTTTAGTATTAGTTTATCTTTTTATTTTAAAACATTCTTTAAAACTACTGTTTTTATTCTAGACATTTCTTGAAGAGTGGTTGCAATTCCTTCATTACCAATTCCAGAGTGTTTCCAACCCCCAAAAGGCATTTCTGCTGAGCGGAAGAAACTTGCTCCATTGATTATAGCACCACCAACTTCTAACTTTTCAGCTACTTTGAAAGCATTGTTCATATCTTTTGTAATGATATTACCACATAGTCCAAAACTTGATTGATTGGCAATTTCAATTGCTTCTTCAATTGTATCGAAACCACAAATGGGGATTACTGGTCCAAATACTTCCATATCTTTCATAATATCCATGTCTTTTGTAACATCTACTAAAACAGTTGGTTCATAGTAAGCTCCATTTCTACGACCACCAAATATTAATTTAGCCCCTTGAGCAACTGTTGTTGCTACTTGTTCTTCGACGCGGCGAGCTGCTCTTTCATTAATTAAGCATCCAATCTCCGTATCTTCATTCATTGGATTACCAATGTGCATTCTACTAATTCTTTCTATTACACGGCGAGTAAACTCATCTTTTACATCGTTGTGTACTAAGAAACGTTTACTTGCACAGCAAACTTGACCTGTATTATAAAGTCTTCCCCAGACCATCTCTTCCACTGCTAAGTCTAAGTCTCCATCCTTATCTAGAATAAACGCATCATTTCCACCTAATTCTAACATAACATGAGTTAGGTTTTTACTGGCTGTTGCCATTGTTTCCATACCAACCGCAGTAGATCCTGTTACACTTACTAAGTGAACACCTTTATGTCTTGCTAGTGCTTGTCCTGTTGTTGGTCCATCACCAGAAATGCAACTAATTACTCCATCTGGTACACCAGCTTCTTTTAGTAATAGGCAATATCTGTGAAGTGTTAGTGGATTATATGTTGATGGTTTTACAATAACAGCATTTCCCATAATTAAAGCACTTGGTACCTTTTGTCCAAATAAATCGCATGGAAAATTAAATGGAATAATACAAGCCACTACTCCTAATGGTTGTCTAATGGTAAATTGGATATCATTTTCATGACCTACTTCATTTCCTGCTGGAATATTAATTCCATATAAATGTTTTGCTCTTTCTACATACGCATATACAAAAGTCCTAGTATTAGAAATCTCTCCTCTAGCTTCTGTAATAGGTTTTCCTGTTTCTTTACATAAAAGTTCTGCTAATTCTTCTTTGTCTCTTTCTACTAAATCAACAAACTTTTCTAAAATACGTCCTCTTTCATATAATGGCATTTTTGACCAATTTTTCTGAGCTTCAATCGCTGCTTTTACTGCAACATCTACATCTTCTTCTGTAGAGTTTGGTACTGTATCAATAAATTCTCCTGTTGCGGGATTTGTTACTTCTATTACTTGATGGTTACTAGCATCCATCTCTAATCCTTTTATTAAATTCTTCATTATTCCCTCCTAGTTTTTACCAAAAGCGGTAAATGATAACATTAAACCACCACAAATATTTGCAGAATGCTCATCATATCCATATTCACCGAATGTAAATATAGTAATGAAAGGTACTCCTTTAGTTTCTTTTACTAATTGTTTATGTACTTCACCAATTCTATCTCCAATACCTAATTTTCTTCCACCACAATGTACTAAAAAGTATGCTGCAGGATCTGTATATAATTGTTTTTTTACATCTTTTAGAGTGTTTCCTGTAGAATCAATTAATTCATCTACAGTTGCTTCTAATTGAAGAATTGCAGTTCCTGGAACGGCTTTATTTCCTAATGTAATTGTATCATCGCTTGTAGTTCTTGTACCCATATCATTTCCAAACATTGGGTGACGTACAACTGTTAAATTACCAAGTGGATCTTTTACACCTAAAGGTCTAGTAATTGATGCTACTAGAAGATTTTGTCCTTTTAATTGAGCTGGGGTTGTATTAATCCAATTTGCATATTTCTTTAATGCAGATACTCCATCAATAGATACTAATGTGCGGTTATCTTTTACCTCTGTAATTAAACCAATATTATTTGTTTCTCTATATGCTCCAGTAAATGAAGTTACAATTTCGTTATCTGTATAGAAAAATGCCACAGCTACACCATCATTGAAAACTTTATCATTACAAATAATTTGCCATTTCCCTTCTACTGTATCATCAGCGGCACTTCCTCCGAACATTGGAACTCTTCCAATAACATCTTGAATACCCATTAAATAATCTTCTTCTTCTTTTGGACTTGCAACCATATAGAAATATGCTGGGGCACGAGTTGTCTTAGCATTTTCTACAGCTTCTATTGCTACTTTTCTACCAATAGCACGAGCATCTTTTCCTGCTTCGTGACAAGCCACTCCTACAGTCATATCTTTGTCATCTAACATCAGCATTCCCGAAAAACCATGATCTGATGTAATAACGCCTTCTGGCACCATAATAGCTCCGCTACTTGTACATCCGATAATTGGAGCATTTGTTACACTTTTAACACCTTTTACTACCTCTTTTACATCACTTAATACTGAAGTATATAACATTCCAAGTTTGGCATTTTTCATATCATGTGATGCAACTTTTGCAGTTTCCTCTCCTGATTTGAAACTGTCAATATCAACACTGAAACCTACTTTTGATTTTAACATTTTTATCCCTCTTTTCCCTTTTTATTCATAAGCCTCTTGATAGATGGCTATTATGTCTTCTTTTGTTACTTCTCTTGGATTTCCTCCAGTACATACATCGTGTAATGCTTGTTCTGCTAATGTTGGTAACATTTCTTTTGGAATTCCAATTTCCTTTAATGTTTGTGGAATATGTAATTTTACTGATAATTCTTTTATAGCAGCTACTACCTTTTCTATAGCTTCATCATCTGTTGTATTATTCATATCCAATCCAAACGCATTTCCCATATTTCTAAATAATTCTGGGCAAACTTTTCCGTTAAATTTTAAAACATGTGGTAACAATAGTGCATTAGCTACTCCATGAGGAGTGTCAAAATAAGCTCCTAATGAATGTGCCATAGAATGGACAATTCCAAGACCTACATTGGAAAATCCCATACCAGCAATATATTGAGCATAACCAATTTTTTCTACTGCTTTTTCATCTTTATCATTTGCGGCCTTTTCTAGGTTTTTATAAATTAAAGACATTGCGTTAATATGGAACATGTCTGGTATTAGCCAGGCTGCTTTTGTAATATATCCTTCCATTGCATGAGTTAGAGCATCCATACCAGTTGATGCAGCAATACTTTGTGGCATTCCTTGCATTAAATCAGGATCAATAATGGCTACTACTGGAATGTCATGTACATCAACACATACCATTTTTTTAGTTCTTACTTCATCTGTAATTACATAATTAATTGTTACTTCTGCAGCAGTTCCTGCCGTTGTTGGTAAGGCAATTATTGGTAGGCACTTATTTTTTGTTGCAGCAGTTCCATCTAGACTTACTACATCACTAAATTCTGGATTAGTGATAATAACTGCAATTGCTTTAGCTGTATCAATAGAACTTCCTCCGCCTATAGCTACTATACAATCTACATCATTATCTTTTGCAGCTTTTACACCATCTTGTACATTTTTTACAGATGGATTAGGTTTTACTTCATCATATACATGATAATTTATATGGTTTTTATCTAATACATCTGTTACCATAGAAACCGTTCCTGTTTTTAGTAGTGAATTGTCTGTTACTACTAAAATCTTCTTAAAATGTCTTGCTTCTATTTCTTCAGTTAATTTTTCTCTGGATCCACGTCCAAAATATGATGTTTCATTTAATATAATTCTATTTATCATTTTTAACTAGCCTCCCTATCGTAATAATTATATCATATTTTTTTTTTAATCAAAAATAGTTTTCTCTATAAAAAGGAAAAAACATCAAATTTGATGTTTTTTTATGTCAATCATTATTTCAATACTGCACTTGAAGAACTATTTAAAGTTAAGTCTGCTATTCTTCCATCTTGATATGCATAGTATCCTGCTGCTGCTATCATCGCTGCATTATCTGTACAATATTTCATAGGTGGAACGGACATCTCTATATTTTCTTCATTTGCTAACTGTTCAATTTCACAACGTAATTTGTGATTTGCAGCCACTCCTCCAGCAACAATTAAGTATCTTATGTTTTTATCTTCAATTGCTCTTTTTGTTTTACCTACAACAGACTCAATGGCTACTTTTTGAAAGGACGCTGCTAAATCTGCTTGCCTTAATTTCTCTCCATGTTGTTGTTCATTATGAACTAAATTAATTACGGCACTTTTCAAACCACTGAACGAAAAGTTGTAGCTATCATCATGTAAAGGAATGGGCAACTTATATGTTGGATTTCCTTCTTTAGATAGTTTATCTAATTTGGGTCCTCCAGGATATTCCAAATTCATTACTCTAGCTACTTTATCATAACATTCCCCA
The DNA here is from genome assembly GCA_944332635.1 of uncultured Bacilli bacterium. GTDB lineage: Bacteria > Bacillota_I > Bacilli_A > RF39 > UBA660 > Faecimonas. The sequence continues at coordinate 5,599 of CALVKI010000014.1, read as the reverse complement.
ATAGCATCATCTAATGTGCCACCTAGTTTTTGAAATTTATAATGGTCTGTCATTTCTATTAATTCTGTATGACCACCACTTACTACTAATGCTAGTAATGGGAATTTTAATGGTTTTACTAAACTGTTAGCATAAATATGTCCCGCAATATGATGTACTGGTATTAGGGGTTTTTGATATAGCCAAGCTAAAGTTTTAGCTGCCTCTAAACCAATCAATAAAGACCCAATTAATCCTGGACCATAAGTAATTGCTATTGCATCAATTTGCTCCATTGTCATATCTGCTTTTTTTAGACACTCTTCTAAGACCATCGTAATGTTTTTTACATGATGACGACTGGCAATTTCTGGAACTACTCCACCAAAGTCTTTATGAATATCTATTTGAGAAGAAATAACTGTTGCAATTTCTTCTGTACCATTCTTCACTACAGCTACACTTGTTTCATCACAACTACTTTCAATTCCTAATATATATATATCTTTTTTTGCTTGCATTTTACCACTCTTTTCACTTCGCTCTTATTTTAACATAAAATTTATAATCTTTCTAGTTTTATACACAAATTAGTCTATACTGCTATTTAGTATTCAGTTAATCTGTAAATTTCTATAAACTACTATTTACTTCATAAATTAGAAAAAACTAGTAAAGGCCTTATATTCTACGACTAGTGGATTACACGGCATTATGCAGTATATTCTGATAAAAACGAAATACTAAGTCTTATTATCAAACAAACATTATAAACTATGTTTTAGATAATATAATACTTAATTATAAAAATTAGAAAACAGATACTAATCTATTGACAAATAAAAAATAGCAAGATCATTATATAATTTTATCATTTATAGATAGGTTAGTATTTATACTTTATATCATCAACTGTTTATATATCTTAATGCTAATCTATCCTATGTTTATACTATATATTTTTTTATAACCTTTTTATAAATATAAGACTAAAGAAATTTTATTTGATGGTAGAAAAAGTTTCTTAGAATAAAAATATATCTTTTATCATTTTTAGCTATTACAAAGAGTTTAAATATTAGGAATTTTGATATAAAAAAAGATATAATGTATATCAATATCTTCTATGAATATAATAATGTCATACAAATATATGCTGTTATTAAAATATATAAATCAACTCAAATTTTTTATGAAGTTTTCTTTTTTATTACTTATTGACTATCTTTTTTTCTTTCCATAAGTATTCCGTCTATACCTTGGTAATACCCTTTTCTAATAGCTTTTTCTTGAAAATTAAACTTTTTATATAAACTAATGGCCGGTATATTATTTTTTTTTACTTCTAAAGTAATGTCTTTTTTTACAATTTTTATCATTTCTTTTAATAATTTAGTAGCTTTTCCACAGTTTCTGTGTGAAACTTCTACTTCTATTTGGTTTATTTCTGCTCGATCATATATATCACTATAATATAAAAATGCAATAATTTTATCTTTTTCTATTTCTAGCAAATAGTGTCCAAAAGGATTTATTTCTAAATCATGTTTTATTATATCTGATGGAATTATGGTTTGTGTATAATATATAGTTTCTATTTTTTCTTGATTATCTACTTTTACTAGCATTTTTTTCTACTTTCTTCGGCTTCTGTTAACTTTAGATACTCTGGATTAATAGCATGTGCATTTATTTCTTTTTTATCTTTAAATTTATCTATTATTTTTACAAAATCTGGATTATATGTTTCTATAACATTTGCTGAAATTTGTAATTTTTCTTGATCATTACTAATAATTTTATATTTTGATATGTTTTTTAATTTTTCTTTTAATTTTTCATATGTAATATATGTTGGTTCTAATAACATTTTATCGTCATTATCAAATATAGCAGCATAACAATATCCTCGTCTTGCATCGATAATAGGAACTCTTACTAAATCTTTTTTGCTAGATGTTGCCATTGCTTCTAGTGATGTCATTGTAGTTATAGGTACTTTTAAGCTCCAAGCATAAACTTTTGCAATAGTTATCCCTATTCTAATACCAGTAAAAGACCCAGGACCATTTACTACAATAATCTTTGTTATATCGTGAGGAGCAATATTTGTATGCTCAAACATAGATACTATTTCTGGTAATGCTACTTTTGATAGCTCATGTCCATATTCTTTTTTTATTTCTTTTCTTATTTTATCCTTTTCTACTATTGCCGCATATAAGTAGCTTGAAGATGTATCAATATATAAAATCATACAACTGCCTCACAAACTTCTTCATATTTTTGTCCGTGCGGAATTAAGATAATTGTTCTTTTATCTTCAACCTCAGAAGAATTTTTAATTTTAATATCCAATCTATTTTCTGGTAGATAATCTGGAATCATATCTGCCCATTCAATAATTGTAATACCACCTCTAGTATAGTACTCTTCAATACCTAAATCATCTACTTTTCCATCTAAACGATACACATCCATATGGTATAAAGGTAATTCTCCGGAAGTATATTCTTTAATGATGTTGAAAGTTGGTGATGTTATTTCTTCTTTTACTTCTAAAGCTTTTGCAAATCCCTTAGTGAACAAAGTCTTTCCACTTCCTAAATCTCCTTGTAAGCAAATTACCATATTAGGAAATTTTTCAGATTCGATGTTTTGAGCTAATTCTATTGTTTCTTCTTCAGAATAAGTTGTTACTTTATAATCCATGTTTCTTCACCCAATTTTTATTATACCAAAAAAAAAGAGTTATACAACTCTTAATCATTAATTTTACTTTGCTTGTCACTCATTTTCACTACTTGCAATAGAAATGTTGTCAATTAATAAGCATGGTGACCCTACACTTTGTTTATTAAATGTTACCTTATTTTCAATTTCTTCAATATTAGATAACAATTCAAATATTGTTGTAGTCATAATGCTTGGTTCAAAACCACATTTGATTTTTCCATTTTCTATAATAAAGCCAAATATTTGTATGGAAATATTTCCAGTGTTTTTATTTATCGCTGTATTCATTGATCCCATACAATCTGTTATATAAATTCCATTTTCTAGAGTTTCTATCATTTCATCTAGACTTTTACATCCTGGATTGATATACATATTCTTAGTTGATATTTCACCATAACCATTACCCGTAGATTCTTCATTTTGTTCTTTTGCTTCCTTAATATTATATAAATATGTTTTTAAAATTCCATCTTTTACAATCTCTTTTTTCGTTGTCTTTGTTCCTTCATCATCAAAGTTTGTTGCTCCAGGATAATTCTTGTCAGTTGGATCTTCTATTATGGTTAATTTATCTGAAAATATTTTTTTGTTTAGTTTTCCTTCTAAGCAAGACATTTTTTGTCTAATATTAGTAGCAGATAACATATCTATAAAATTGGATAAAATGTGTTTCATGACTGTAGAATCAATAATTATGTTGTATTTTTTAGTTTGTAATTTTTCTTTAGTTGCCTGTTTTATAGCCATTTTAATATCCTGCATTAAATTATTTTTCATATCTAGATCTTCTTTAGTTGTTTTTAAGTAAACTCTGTCATAGCTAGTTGTTTTATCTTTATCTTGCACTACTATTTGTGGTATAAATTCATATAAATGACAATCTGTTGCTATATCTACTCCGTTACTATTTATAATTCGTTTTCTCTCATATATTTCAGAATAATATAGTGTTAAATTACTTATTTCAGAGTAATCGTTTCTAATTTCATCTAATTTTTTTAGTAATGAAAGCTCTTTATCCATTTTTATTGGTGGGATACTACCAATTTTGTTATTATTTATTTTGTCTGTTAAATATTCATCTTGATATCTACTGTCTGTATGGATGGCTTTCATGATAATAGTGTCTAGTACATTTTCATCTAAATAATCTGCTACGGCTTTTACTGTTTTTTCATTATATTCTGCTTTTATTTGATAACTGGTATGATTTGATATTTCAAATGTTTCTAATTCTGTATTTGTTAGTTCTATTTGTCCAGTATTTTTTGTTATTTCTACTACTTGAATATTTTTTATACCTTTTTTCTCCGCCTTTTTAAAAAATGAGTTCAGTGTCATTATTCTTTACCTCCTACTAAAATTTTAGATACTTTAATGGTCGGTTGTCCTATCGTTACATGGATCATTCCACTTTTACTTCCACAATATCCAGAACCTAACTCTAAGTCAGAAGATACTTTCTCAACATTTTGAAGAATATCTTTACTATTACCAATTAAGGTAATACCCTTTATTCTCTTTGTAATTTTTCCATTTTCTATTAATCTAGCCGTCTCTACGGCAAAGTTAAAGTCTCCTGTTGATGGTTTTACTGTTCCACCAGACATTTTTTCACAATATACACCAAGTTTTATTCCTTTTAGCATATCATCAAATGTATCTGTTCCGGGTTTTAAATAAGTATTGCTCATTCTGGAAGTAGGAGCAAAATTGTAGTTTTCCCTTCTACCACATCCGTTTGGTTTCATTTTCATCTTATTTTTATTTACTTCGTCTACTAAAAACGATTTTAAAATACCATTTTCTATCAGGATATTTTTTTGAGTATAATTCCCCTCATCATCTATTAAATTAGTTCCCCAAGCTCCATGGATGGTTCCATCATCAATTAATGTTACTTTTTCTGAAGCAATCTTTTTACCCAAATCGTTAGAAAAAATAGATTTTTTTGGTGCTACGCTTGTTGCTTCTAAACCATGTCCACAAGCTTCATGAAAAATAACTGCTCCAAATCCTGGTGCTATAATCACTGGTAATTCTCCACCTTTAAAATCTTCTGCATCTAATTTTTCAATAGCTACTCTAGCAGCATTAATAGATTGTGTTTCAAGATCTTTTTCTAAAAATTCATATCCTTTAGCTTGAGCATAATCTATAAACTCTTTTTCCTTTTTTTCTTTATCTTCTGTAAATACTGTGCACATGTAACGGGTTACACACGTTTTAGATTTAACAAATTTTCCATGAGAATTTGCAATTAAAAATTCTTTATCATCTTCTAAAAAGCCCAAAGAAACTTGTGAAACTTTATTTGATACTTGTCTTATTTTTTTATCCATATTTAGTAAAAATTCTTTTTTCTTTTCAATGGGATAACTGTTATGTGGTACTTCTATTTCTGAATATATTTCTTCTAGATTATTTAATGTGATAGTATCTTGATTACTTTTTCCAGGAATATTTTTTATTAATTCTTTTATTATTTTTTTTATATTGGATTTTCTTATATCATTAGTTGAGGTGTAATAACAATCATTATCTTTTATTAATCTAACTCCTATTCCTCGTGTTGTAAAAGTTGAAATTCCATCTAACATTGAATTTAGTACACGATAGTTTGTTCTATAACCATCTTCTTCATATATTTCTGCAAAATCAGCTCCTGTTGACATTCCTAAAGTCAAAAGTTCTTCATAATCATTCTTTTTCATAAAATCACCTAGTTTTATTATAACATATTTTATTTTCAAAATAAAAAAGGAATGAAATAAATTTCATTCGCCAACCTCTTTGAGGTTGTTTTATTTTGATATATAATTTAATTATGATAATTTGTACTGAAAATGATAAAGATTTTTATATGTTTAAAGATAAAATT
>CALVKI010000013.1 GCA_944332635.1 uncultured Bacilli bacterium | reverse complement strand
GAACTATTTACTAATATTGGTACTAATATTGTTGCACCAAACATTGCAAAAACATGCTGTATTGCTAAAATAATCCATTTCCCTATTGTTGGTTTTTCGTTTACATCTAGCAGTAATTTTGTTTCTTCCATTTAAAGATACCCCCTCTTTTTATATATATATTTTTGCTTAATTAATAAATTATTTTCGTAATAACTTATTAATTAGGCAAAAAAAATACTAATTCAAATAGGCAAAAAAAATACTAATTCAAAAATGAATTAGTAACACATGGATAAATATTTTTTTGGGTTGATAAAAAAAGCAAATTTTGCCTTTAATTTTTCTGCTGTATTTAATTCTGTTTCTTCTACAAATTTTTGCATTTTTCTCACCCTTTGACATACTATATATCAATAAATAAAAAATTACAATATTTATTTTTAATTTTTTAAAATATTTTTATATTTATTAAAAAAACACTTATTAAGTCACCAACAACCTAATAAGTGTTTTCTAGTTTTAACTAGTCTATCATGCCAAACATATCACATTTCAGCTTCTCTCATTAATCTACTAATCTCCAGCATTAGTTCAAATGCCTCAATCATCTGCGGTTTTCTTTTCTTCATCTCGGCATATGTCCACATTGCCTCTCGTTCTTCTCTCGTTTCGGAAAAAGCAATTTGCATAATTTCATTTTTCATGATATGCATTCTGCCTGCCTTTTCTTCTTCAGGATAGAGTTCCTTTTGTATTTTTACCAAAACTCCAGATATAAGGTCTGCAAGATATCTAGCTTCGATTCTTAAACCTACAAGCTCGAGGCTTTGCAAATTGTTTTTAAGCACGTTCAAAGGTTTTGAGGCCTGCTCGTATTCTTCAGCCGCAACCATTGTTTCTACTAATAACATTAAAAACCTAAAATCCATTTGATTCTTACTTAAAAATTGAGCATCGTCACATGCTTTTTTCATAGCTGATAAAATAGTTTCATTTGATGCTGTAAGAAAAACAACATCAACTTTCATTGCATCTGTATAACTTTCCATCTGTAAATCAATCCCTGCATCATGCAATGAACTCTTAGCTTTTTCAAACAAGTTGTCAAATGTTTTCTCTTCCTCAGAAAGTTCTTCATCATACTGTTCTAAAGGATTTATAACTTGTACCAAGTTTGAACGTTTCAAACTGTTTAAATTAGCCAGATCTTTTAATAAATTAAGCCATTCTTCCCGTGTTTTTACTGTTGACATATTAGTATCCTCCTTTTGCATTTTGCTTATAAAAGTTTAAACCGTTGTTACATTGACATTATTTATCCAAAACCATATTATGTCAATTTTGTAAATATTCTTTTGCCTTATTAATAGCCTCTTCTAATTCGCCATTCTTTTTCATTCTATGATCTGCACCTTTAATTTCATATACAGTAATATTCTTTTTATTCAAAGCTATTAATTCTTTTGTATCTTTTATTGGTGCTACATCATCTTCTGTTCCCTGAATAATAAATATTTTCTGATTATTTTGATATATCTCTAATATTTTATTTGTTTTTAGTTCGTCGTAAAAATCATATGGTATATTCATAATTCTTCTAAAGCCTAATTTTGTAACTCTGTTTCTTTTAAAATCCTCGAATGGCTCTCTTAATAAAGTATTTTTTAATATTTCATCCATCTTGATTGCAGGGGCTCTAAGAACAATTTTATTATATTTTGTCCCTTTTTTAATAATTTTTAACAAGGTTATATATGCTCCAAAACTAGTTGCAAATATATTTATTTTTAAATTTTTACCAAATTTATCTTTTATATATTGTTCTATTGTTTCTATATCATTTATACAATTATCTATCGTTAATTTATCTGCTTCTACTTCGCTATCTCCGTGGCTAGGGAAATCGAAACAAATAACTAGAAAATTTTCTTTAACCATCTTCTCGGCTAGTAGCCTTATAGCACTACTGTCTTTACCTCCTCCAAAACCATGTACTGCAATAATTATTTCTTTTATATTCCCTGTTGGTAAATATGTTCTTACAGATATATTATAGCCATTTAAACTTTTTAATTTAAAATTATTAATTTTCATTTTATACCCTCTTTAAATATTCTTTAGTTTGTGTATATAAATTTAACAGTATAAATTATCTATCCATTGGTTATACTTATTAGATTCTAATTAATTTGTTTTATCTTGTATTCCTAATTTTGATATAAATAAATTTATAATTCTTCTATTACTATTTTTATCATATTCATTTATATCTTTTCTTCTATAAATAGCAAGTATAAGTGCCATACTTAACAAATTTACTACCAAATACACTCCACCATATGTTACAAAAGGTAAATTTATATTTGTTTGAATTCCTAAATTTAAATTCATAAGAACTGTAGCTAAAGATTGTAGTATATATAAAGTACTTATTCCTACAATTAAAAGCTTTCCATATTCTTCCTTAATTAAGTTAGAGTTACTAATCAACTTTATAGAAGTTAATATTATAGCTAAAAGTAATATTCCTGCAATTAATAAACCAGTCTTACCTATAATGAAAATAAAAGTAAAATTACTTTCAGAATTAATTACATTTTGCGAATCAGACATTATATCAGTTTCGGCTTCTCCGATTATTTTAGCATTTTCTAAAATCTCCTTTTGAAGCATCCCTGTATAGCCTGCACTCTCTGGATCACTTTCAGGATTAAATGATGAAACAATCCTTTTTAGCCTAAATGGACTTGCAATAAGTGTACAAATAATTATAATACCAAATATTGCAACACTTCCATATAAGGCAATTAACTTTATCATACGACCTTCTTTATCTTGCATAATTTTAATAGTCAAAATAATTAAATATGCAATTCCTAATATTAAAGCATTCGCAATTGATGGAATATTTAACATTAATATTAATGATATTATAGAAAATATTAAAATCTTAAAAAAATCTTTATCTAAAGAACAATTAATTCCTAAAATTTTTTTCGTATATTTCTTGTTTTTATCATAATCAATTATATTCCCAATAAAAGAAATAAGATATAAAGGTAATGCTATAGTAGGTGGAAAAATACTCACATTAAAGAACCTTATATATTGCGTATAATTAATTACAGGCCCTTTAATTAAGAATGGAAGTATCATAATTATAGTTGCTATAATCCAAATTAAATTAGAATATTTTTTTATTCTTTTATAGTCAAAAAAATAAATTCCTACACTTAGCACAATTCCAATGCATAAGTATAATACGGTTTTTCCAGTATAATTTGTTTTAATTATAGGTTGTTGATCTTTTAAAATAGTTACTAATATACCAAACCCAATTAAAATGAATATTAAAATTAAAAGTTTCCAATCCAATTTAGGTTTATGTATTTTATTTAATTTTTTTCCAATTTCTTCTGCTTCTCCCATTTGTAAAATTGCTTTTTCCTCTGCTTCATTTTCTATAACACCGCTTTTTAAATATTCTTCTTTTATTTCTTCTATATGTGTTTCTAGTTCTTCTGCAATATCTTTACGAGCAGGTGTATATTTTATCTCTTTACATACTCCGTTTAAAAATTCTTTAGTATCCAAATAAAACACCTCCTATGATTTGATTTACTCCTGTAGTAAAAACTCTCCATTCTTTCTTCATATCTTTTAAATGTTTTCTACCCTCTTTTGTTATAGTATAATATTTTCTCTTTTTCGCTCCTGTCATATCCCAATATGAACTTATAAGTCCCTTTGATTCTAAATTATGTAATATTGGATATAATGTTCCCTCTTTAAATTCAAACACATTTTTAGACCTTTCACTTAATCTTTTTATCATTTGATAACCATACATATTTTCATCTTCTAATAAGCTTAAAACTAGCATATTAGTACTTCCTTTTAATAACTCTTTACTTATCTTCATTGTAATACCTCCAATACCTTGTAACACTATGTATGTTTACATAGTATTACAAGGTATAAGGAATGTCAAGTACTTTTTATTATGATATTAATTTTTTACAATAATAAAATACCCACACGAAATGTGGGCATTAGATAATATTACTAGCAAAACACATAGTTATCTTTTAAATATTAATTTAATTTTATTTAACAATTTTTTTAAAATATTTTCCTTATACTCAACTACTGATAAATTCTCTTTCTTTTCATCTATTTTTTCTTGTTCTGTTCTTCTTTGCCTAAACACATTCTCTGGATCATATTTCTCTTTTATTTCATTTGCCATTTTTTCTCTTTGAGTATTATGATAATTTATTATCTTAATCTTCTGCTTTTCTGTTGCCCAGTAATCTCTAAATAAAATGGCTAAAATTGCAGCTGTTTCATCTAACATTGTTTTACCATCAAAAGTTTCTTTAGTAATATTATATTCATAACTTTCGTTCATGTTTTGTTTAATATAATCTAGTTTATATTTAGGTATTCTATCTACTAATTCTTTAGGAAAAATTTTTAAAATCTCATAAATTTCCTTATATGCACAACTAACTTTATCTTTCGTCTTTTCCATCTTCTACTCCTTTTTTCTCATTTTTAGTATTTTCTATATAGTCATTCCATTTATCAGCCAATTTGTCTAGTTTTCCTATACCTTTATCGAAAAAATCATACATTTTTGTTTCTACATTTGCTATTTTTTGCTCAATATTTTTTATGGCTTCTTCGTTCATTCCACTCATTCTTAATGAATTTTCAAAACTTGCTTCTGCCATTTTATCCAATTTATCTTGAAGTCTTCCGTTTGATTCACTACCAGGTCTATCTGAAACATATGTAAATCCATTTTTA
>CALVKI010000012.1 GCA_944332635.1 uncultured Bacilli bacterium | reverse complement strand
TAGGATATTTAATTCTTAACTCTTTTTCGGTTTTAAAAGTATCTATTATCATAATAATATTATATTACAAATTAAAACAACCTCAAAGAGGTTGGCGAATGAAATTTATTTCATTCTTTTTTTATTTCTTCTTCTACTTCTTTTCTAGTTAATTTGTCAAACTGATATAGCCATTCTCGTTTTAATTGCATAAAACAATTCTCAATAGGGCAATTTTTCCAACAATTTCCACGGTGTGACATACTTTTTGTAAATCCATTTGATACTTTTCTATTTTTGTTGCTGGGAGAAGATTTCCATTAGAAAAGCATAAGATTTTTTTAAGATATCAATATTATCGATTTCTTGTTGAGATTTTCTTTTTCTTCTGTTGTCCACGCCTAATTACCTTCATCATATTCTTTATTCCATCTACTTACTGTATCAAAACCAGATATACCATATTTATTATTTATATATGATATTGTCGCACCTTGTTTAAATTCTTTTACTATTTTAATTTTTTTGTTGTAAGTTCCAATTTTTATGTTTTCCCATTAAAAAACACCTTCAAAGTTCTTTCTAAATAAATTTTAACATAATTTTATGTTATTTTTATTTAGTGTGAACTTTAAAGGTATTATAATCCTTAAATCTTTTTTTAATATATTAAAGTATGTAAGATTCTATCTGTATTTTTAAAATTAACTTTGGCAATTTCTTGTAGTTTTTCTTCTCCATATTGTTCAACTACTTCTTCACCAATTGTGTCAACATCACGTCCTGCTCCTTTTGGTAGAGGAATATGAATAGAATCTGATAATTTATCGAATTCTTTTAAGAAGATATATCTACTAATGATTGATGCAGAAGCTACAGCTAAATTTTTATCTTCAGCCTTAGTCATAAAAGTAATATTTTTTTGGATATTTGGTATTCCTTCTAAATACTCATAATATCTTTTTTCTCTAGCAAATTCATCTACTACGATATAATCTATATTTGGTTTTTCTTCAGTCATAAGTTGGTTTAATACTTTATTATGCAAAATGGCTTTAATTTTATTCATATTGATATCTTTGGTATATTTTTCATTATATTCCTTATTAGTTAAAATCATGCTTCTATATTTGACTATTTTTATTAGTTCTGGAGTTATTTTCTTAATTTTTTCATCAGTAATTTTTTTTGAATCACCAACACCTAATTTTTCTAGTTTTTCGACATCTTCTTTTTTTACATAGGCTGCAGTTACGACGATTGGACCAAAGTAATCTCCAGTACCAACTTCATCTGATCCAACAGAGGAACAATTATGATATTTTAAATCTTTTTTCTTTTGCTCTTCTTGTTTTTCTTTAGTATTATCTAATACTGTTCCCCACATAGCAGCATCTACATCAGCACTGGTTCCTTGAAACATAGCTTTACCAGATTCGTATAATGTGATTACAGTATCTTCTTCTTGTGCTTGAAAAATAGCATAGGGTATTTTTTTATCTCTCTTTTTGTCTTTATAATATTCAATCATTTTTTGTTTAGTTTCTTCATTTACTTTAATAACAATATTCATTGTTCCACCTCAAAATTATTATAGCATAAAACATTAAAAACGTTTATAATAAAATAGTAAGGAGTTGATGTTATGAATGTTTTGGATATTGTTATTGTTTTAATTTTAATTATGAGTGCAATTATTGGATTTAAAAGAGGAGCTATAAAAGAAATTGTATCTCTTGTTGGAATTATTATTGTATTTATTTTAGCTTTTGTTTTTAAGGGTGTTTTAGGTAATATTTTGTGTAAATGGTTACCATTTTTCAATTTTGCAGGAAGTTTGGAAGGGGTAAAAGTTTTAAATATTTTACTTTACCAGATGATTGCCTTTTTGATTATATATAGTTTGTTATTTAGTATTTATATGATAGTTTTTAAAATATCGGGGATTGTCCAAAAAATTGTTCATATGACTATTATTTTATGGTTGCCTTCTAAAGCGATTGGTGCAATAGTTGCTTTTATTACTGGGTATGTGATGGTTTTTGTTGTGTTGCTTGCACTTCTTATTCCGTTAAAGAATACGGATGTTTTTATAAATAGTAAGTTTGCAAATTATATTGTTTTTGAAACACCAATACTTGCTAGTAGTTCTGAAAATATTAGTACTTCTATTAATGAAATTTATAGTTTGGGTGAAGATTTATCTAAAGGAAATATTAGTAAAAATGAAGCTAATGTTGAGACTATGGATGTATTATTGAAATATAAAATTGTCAGTCCAAAAACAGCTAGACAGTTAATTGTTTTAGATAAATTAGATGGTATTTCTGGATTAGATAAGGTTATTGAAAAGTATGAATAAAACAATGTTTTATAGTTTGATAAATTTGTGGTAAAATAATTATTATTAAAGGAGGATTTATATGAATTATATTAAAAGTGAAAAAGAATTTGATGAAGTGATTATGAAGGATAAAGTTATTGTTGACTTTTATGCTGAGTGGTGTGGTCCATGTCAAATGTTAAGTCCAGTTTTAGATAAAGTTACTAAAGAAATGAATTTGAATACTTATAAAGTTAATGTTGATGATGTTGGAGAAGTTGCTAGACGTTATGGTATTATGTCAATTCCTACAGTTATGGTTTTTTCTAATGGAAAAGAAGTAAAGAAGAATGTTGGATTTATGAATGAGGATGAATTAAAAGAGTTTGTAAAGTGATATGGCCTCGTTTCTTAAACATAAGAAACGAGTTTTTTATTTATAAGGAAAGTGCGTCTGAGCTTATAAGAAAAAAATGTGATAGCTATTAAATTATCACACTATGAATAAACCTACTTATTTTGAGAGGTTCTAATTGGAAATGATGGACCACCGCAATATGGGCATTCCATCTCAAAAGATTTTTTAGCTTTAATAAACTTTAAAAATCCAAGATG
>CALVKI010000011.1 GCA_944332635.1 uncultured Bacilli bacterium | reverse complement strand
AAAAGTCTACTTTACCAACTGGAAAAGAAGTTTTAGAAAGTCTTATTCCAAGTAGTGAACCTGCGCAAGCAACATGATATTCACTTGCTTCTTCACAAAAATATTTTAAAGAATTTAATGCATTAGGACATTCTTGTATTTCATCAAATATAATTAATGTAGTACTAGGATTTATTTTTTTACCATTCGCTAAAGATAATTGCTCAATAATTCTTTTAGGATCTTTTGTATTTAAAAATAGTTCAGCTAGTCCATCATCATGATCAAAGTTAAAATAAGCCACATTTTCATAATAATTTTCACCAAACTCTTTTAAAATATATGTCTTACCAACTTGTCTTGCACCTTTTAAAATCAAAGGTTTTCTATCTTTACTATTTTTCCAATTAATTAGTTTCTCTGTTATAAATCTTTTCATAGTACCATCTCCTTTAGTAGCATTATATCACATTTTTTAAAGAAATATGCTATAATTTATCACGTTTTTTGCAAACTATTTAGATGATTTATCACACTTTTGTGGCGCCAGGTGCAGCATTAGACTCTACATATAAATCATATGGATTAGGTTGTATACTTCCTGTGGGACCTATAAAAGAATATATTTTCATATAAGGATTATTATATTCATTATTTTTATTACAATACATTGGACACAAAACCTCCATTATATCTTTTATATATTGTATGATATTTAAAATTATTCGTTTACAAAACAAAAAAATCGATTCCTACGAATCGATTTTATATTCCTTCTGGGGCGGCGTATGAGGATCGAACTCATGCATACTGGTGCCACAAACCAGCGTGTTAACCACTTCACCAACGCCGCCATGTCAAAAATACATACTTATTTTATCAAGACTTTTTGGTTTTTGCAAGACTTTTTTGTGTATTTGTCATTTTTTTATGGGCTCTAGTCTATACTCTTTTATTTTTTTAGAATACATTAAAACGAAAGGAGATATTATGTTTAACCAAAATTATGTTTATCCATTTATGAATAATTCTATGTATTCTAATTCCACTATGATGAATCAACAAGATTTGTATAGAAATGTTACTACCCCTTCTTTATTTACTCCAGCTATTGGTCTTGATAATGGTAATATGTTTTCTAATTTGTATCAACCATATAAGAATTATAAACCTGCAACTATTCCTGCGAATAATGAACGTGAATCTTTAATTCGTGAACTTGCAAGAATGGATTTTGCAGCTCACGAGCTTAATCTTTATTTAGACTTACATCCTGATGATAGTTCTATGCTTGCTTTATTTAATGATTATCGTGAAAAGTATAATCAGTTAGTAAAGCAATATGATGAGAAGTTTGGACCTTTACTTATTTCTAGTAATATATTAAATCAAAATCCATTTTTATGGGAAAAAGATATATGGCCATGGGAGGTAAAACCTAATGTTTAGATATTCTAAAAGATTACAGTATCCTATTAATATTAAAAAGAAAGATTTAAATATGGCTAAGTATTTAGTTACTCAGTATGGTGGAGGATATTGCTAAAGGGACATTAAAGAAACAAAGGAGTTGATTTAATGTCGTTTTGTATTAACTTAAAACAAAAAATGAATCGTACTTTGTACTGTAAAAAATTAAACAAACAAATTACATTTAAGGACTGTAGTAGTTGTCCGTTCAAGGTATATAAAAAGCCGACAGTAAGCGGACTTTCTAACAAAAAAGCGGACTCTAAGATGCAACAACACAACTTAAAGAACAGTAGCTTGCAAAGTTATTCAAATTTGCGTGCTAAGAGTGAATACAAGTACAGACCAAAAAAAGGTAAATGTAGCAATTACTACAACGATGTATCAATCATGCCACCTAGTATGTTATATCATACTAAAAAGACTAAAGGATGCCAAAAGCACCACATTTTTGGTGGTGTTGCTAATCGTCCTAAAAGTGAAAAATACGGGTTATTCATTTGGCTTACAACTGAACAACATAAGTATCTACACGAACACCCAAAAGAAATGCTAGACATAAAAAAAGAAGCCCAAAAGAGCTTCATGAAGTACTACAATAAAACAGTTGATGAGTTCATTGAGGTTTTTGGTAGAAGTTGGTTATGATTACACCGATATTTCTTCGCCTCTTCTTATTCTCCTTTTAAATTCTATCTCATATTCTTTTATTATATTTTCAGTAATGGCTTCAATTTCTTTTTCTTCAATCTCTATTTTTGCTCTATTTCCAATAATAATTGGCTGGTTTGTTCTTTTATCTCTTAATATTGTATGATTAGTTGTAGATAAATCAATCGTATCCGTATACATATTCCCATATACGTAACTAAAATTTAAAACTCCATCTTCTTCAGGTGATAAAATTATATATTGTTTTTCGTGTGGCAAAATATTTTTTAGATTGTTTGCAATAGCTTCTTTTGCCTCTTCAAAATTAGAAGGTTTAACATTTTCATTTACATAAATAGTGGATACTAGACGGACGTTAATAATGTTATCACTAATAACTTCTCTTACTACTGCAGGTCTAATTGTTTTAGTTAGTGGTTGCTTCTTTCCACCGATTCTATCAATATTTTTTAATAATATTAGTTGACCAACTTCCATAATTAATAACTCCTTTTATTAAAACATTTTTTTATACTCAGATTGTTCTTTAAAGTTTTTTATTACATCTCTTAGTTGGGAATCGTTGGCAGAAACTTTTTTAACATTTGTACTCTTTGACATTTTTCTTCTTTTCTCTAATAGTTCTTCATATTTTTCTTTTTCATTTTGTTTCATAATAATCCCCTCCTTCCTTATTAAAAATATATGAATTCATATATTTTTAATAAATAATAATGCACTTAACTTTATAAGTACTTAATCTAGTATTTCTTCTTTGGTGAGTTATTATAGCAGAATATTAAATTTTTGTCAATTTACAATTGGCATTGATATTGATACTATCCTATTCTCTATATATTAGAATTATACAACAAAACATTTTGTAATTTCAATACAATTCACAATTATTTTATGACAAATTGCCACATTTTTATTGATTTTTACTATATTTTTATTAGCTTTTAAATATACTATATTTATTTTATAAAAATAATTTAGCTACATTTTTGCTTAACCTGAAATAGTTAGAATCATTGATTTTAGCATAGTATCTATTACCAACTTTTTTAATGAATACTATTTCAGATTTAATTTCGTGTATCTTATTAAACATTTTTCGTTCTTCATCATTAAGAATCTTTGTAAACATATTTTTCCTCCTTTCAAGAGGTTATTTAAGCACAAAAAAAGGGACTCTACAAATCACTAAATTAGTGAAATGAGAGTCTTTTTTGTTTCAATTATTAATTTTTGTTATACAAATTTTTAAAATAGTTACATCACCAGTTACGAATTAGCAACTTCATACAATGGACCACAATCACATCTAAATCTCACTCCATCAGCTTCAAGAATTGCTACTCCATTTGGTAAATACTTCGTAGGTAATTCTACTGCCTTAACAGTAAATTCTTTATCACATTTCCAGTAATCACCTTTATTAAGAATCGCATTATAATTTGCATTACTGCCATCAGAATTACATTTTGCAATTGGTCCACTTGGAATGTAATCATCAACACCACAAGGAGAACCATAGCAAGTATCATAGCATCCAATAGCACCATTTGGATATTTGCTATTAGGAAGTATTAACTCATTTATTTTGAACACACCATTAAATTTCACTTTAGATCCAACTGTTAATATTTGATCTCCAGCAGAACCAGAAGTTCCATTTAACTTAGCTTGGACCTTTGATACAAATGTATTCCAATCATAAGGCTTACCTCTTCTTATGTCATAAGGACAATCTTTTCCAGTCCAATGATTATGTTGGAATAAGTATCCACTTGCATTAGTCACTCCATATCTTCTTAAAATTTGCGCTGCTAATTCTACAGCATTATCAGTAGCTTTTCTAATATCTCCATCAGAGTTATCACAAATTTCAATAGAAATAGTTTTCATATTTCCGTCACCATTTCCATCGCCTTGACACCAAGCAACTTCATTTTCTGGAACGCATCTAACAGCTCTATCTTGATCTACTACATAATTCCAAGATGTTGTAACATTCTTCCATGACCCCCTTAAAAGATTTGCGTGTGCAATAGCATTCGCTCCTTTATTCCAATTCGAAGTATTATGAATGGTTATTCCTCTAAATCCAGTACGAGAAATTCCAGGTCTGCATTTATATCCTAATGGAGCCAACATTTCAATAATTTCCATTACTTATCACTTCCTTTACCGTCTTCAGCAATACCCTCTTTAACATTTTCTACTGAAGCTTCTTCTTTAGATAATTCTTCATGTTCTTTTTCAAATGTAGCCATAAATTATTCACTCTCCTTTACTTATTTTTAATATTGATTAAGTCAGCAATACCACCAGCTCCCATAGTCGCAACAAGGCATAAAACTATTGCTTGCAACAAATTAGTCTCAATGCCTGTAAAATAGCAAATTAAAGCACTCACAATACCTACTACTACGTTTTGAATAGGTATATATTTGTTTGGTACTGCGTCAATAAAAATCTTTGTAATAGCCCCTAAAACATAAGCTACAATTGCGATTATTACTACGTATGTTATTTCCATTCTCATATCACTTCCTTTCACTTTCTAATAACTTATCTAGTTTCTCGTCGTGCCTGTCCATCGATTTTTGCAACAGATCAAGACTTTTTGAAATATTAATTGAGGTGTCTTTAATCACTTCAATAGTCTCTTTCATATCTTTTTTATTAGTAAACCAATCCCAGATAAAAAGAGTTACTATGATAATAGAAACTCCATAATTGGCAATTAGCTTAGCTATCTCTTCCACAGCCACAACACCTCTCAATCTTTTTTATTCTTTCTTCAACTTGCTCCCATCGATTATTACCGCTTTGCACTCTTTCTTGAAATTCAAGATACTCATATAATGCAAATGCTAAGTTAAATACAAGCATTGCTAATACGATGAAGAGCATTATTGGGAATATTTTCCTTTCTTTCATCTAATCCTCCTCCTAAATTTTTACAATTGATAAAAACGTTGTATCAGCTTGTGCACGAATCTTTGGATTACCAGAACTAGATGCATAGTCCAGTTTCATATACACTTCGTTTCCTACTTTTAAATTAACTATTTTCGCTGGAATTGGTGTGTTAACATAATCTCGATTAATAATCCTTTCAAGCTGACTTGTCTGAACAAATTCATTAACAAATATTTCTCCCCAACAATAGCCATCTCCTCCAGCACCATCAACAAAACAGTTGCCAGAAATTAGTGCGATGCAATCTTTCAATACCTCAATCTTATGAGTTGAAGTATTAAGTTTGAAATATTCATTATCTGAATTTGAATTTGAAAAATTCACAAGATACACACCTTGTGAAATGTTTTGAGTATTTTGTAAAGTTACAACTATTCCTCTCGATTCATATCTTGGGATTTTTGGATTTAAAACGTTCCCATTTATATCATTTAAAACATTATTCATATTTATTTTATAAGCAGTCTATGAATAAACGGTTATAACAAAATTACAAACAATTGAACTTGTAACAGCTCCACCATACTTGTTTTGCCCAGTCATAAAAATTTGATTTGCGTTGTTTTGTAGAGATGCAAATACACATACTGCAGAATCACTATGTCGAACTGATAAACTAGCACTCATCCTCGAAGAATCAAATTTTTCAATATCAACAGGCAGATTTTGAGATGGTATATCTGTCCATGCGTTTCCTTCTATTTTTTGAGTAAACATATAATTTTTAAAATACACTATTTTGTCATGTTCAACTACCTTTGTCCAACCGTTCGAATCTACTGCCTTATTAGTTCTTGAAATTTTTTCGTATCTCGGTATCTTCGGATTGTATATTTCATTATTTACTTTTTTTAATACGTCATTCATAGACAACCTCCTGTAAGGTTAGCTTATATAAGCTCCCCCCCCCACAAGAAATTTTAATTATTTTATTATTCATAACATAGGCTATTTAATTCTCTCATACTTCTTGTAATGTCATAAATGTGATTTCTGTACCGCAAGATGCAATTCCAGATGGATTATTTGATCCAGTGATTTGCATAGATATAATGTCACCTTCAGTTACATCAACAATTTTTGGGGCTAGTAAAAATGACTGATAACCGCCGTATGACATCTGTGTTCTATTAACGATATTGTCATTTTTAAATATGCTAAGTCTTCTGATTTGAGTTTCACTTACACCTGATAGCGACGTTGATCCTGATACAGCTATTTTTGTGACTCCTTTTCCAATTTTTACAGTACCCTCTTCTTGAAGAATAAATTTTTTAGAATTTTCATCCGATGTTGTATCAAAGGGAAATTTTTTATAGGTGTTTGAAAAAACAACCTCGTCCGTATTTTGAATCGTAAAAGTCACCGACTCCTTCTCATATCTTGGAATATGTGGATTTAAAATTCTACCAGTATTATCTGGTCTATCTCTTAAACATTCATTCATATATTCGCATAAGCTAACTATGAGCAATTATTTTATTAATTTTTTAAATCCAATAATCTTTTTTACAGATGCACTTCCATTTCTTTTTCCAACAGCCCCACCATAGATGTATGTCTGTGTTGATGTTATTGTAAAAGAATCTTCATTCATATTCACTATTGCTTGGACAAAATAAACTGTGTCTCCCCAATCATTTTGTAAGAATTGAATAGAAGAGGAATTTGGATTTGATATCAATATAGCTTGTCTGTTATAAAGGTTCACTTCAACCAATACAGCATCATAATCTTTAAAATTAACGAGTTCTCCATTTTCAGTTATATTACCTCCTGTAGTTGTACTTCCTTCAAATAGAACAACTCCTTTCAAACCTTCATACCTTGGAATTTTAGGATTAAATATATCACCATTTTTATCAGTCAAGCAAGGATTACTCATAGTTCACCTCATCAAATAAAGAAGAGAGAGAATTGTTATTTAGCCTCTCCCTCCTTTCTTTAGAGAGGTTAAGCTTGTAAAGCTCCCCCCCCCCAGTATATTTATAGTTTACATTTTTCATTTTAATTTCTCCTTTCAATCTGAAGCTTCAATTGCTGCTTCAAGTTCTTCATCTGTGCAAGTGCCTAAATATACAGAGTTAATAGGCATTACTAATATCATATCGGCACCATTCCAATAGTACATTGCTCCGTCTTTAATGTTTATGTAAAAAACATTTCTTTTAGGCTCTTCTGAAAAATCACTCCAATGTGATTCATCTATCGCCGTATAAATCAATTTATTACTGGTGTTATAGTATTTACTATTTAGTGCTGTAACCTCTGGAGCACTACTACTCATATCTGACAGCAAAACATACTTTTCAATTCCAGATATGTTCAGTTCTTCGATATCCTCGGAGGTAAAGTAGTCCTCACCTTTGATTGGTTTAGGTCCTGTTTCTCCTTGTGGTCCAGGGTCTCCTTTTGGCAGAACTAAATTAAGTTCTTGATTAGGGCTATTTCCTGTTATAGTAGCACTAGCATTTTCTCCTTTTTCAACAGTTCCAATTGACAAAGAATTAGAAGGTCCTGCAGGTCCTTCCTTTCCAATAAGGCTATCAACTTCTTCCCATTGACCATCTTTATTTTTTAATTTTAATATGGACATTTATTCAACCTCTTTCCATCCCGCTGGGTATTCATCTGGATTCCATACGCATCCATCAAATGTACACTCATAACGCTTGCCATTATATGTAATCTTATCGCCTATCTTATAAGCATCATGCTGGCCTGTAGGTTTTACATATTCTGGCCATTCTTCAACAGGTTCTGATCGCTCTTCTGGATTATTTCCTTCTAAAATAGATACTCTATCTTCTAATGCTTCAATTCTTTTAAAGGCTTCGTTTAACTGTTCCATAATCGGTGCGTAAGAATTCTCTGGATTAGCATTTGTTCTTGCCTCTTCCTCTAACTCTTCTTTTTCTTCTTTAGACAGATTACCTTTGATGTAATATTCAGCAATCTTATTTAGCATGTCTACAAGCTCGTAATTACCTTTTAAAGCATTTTTAAATATTTCGTACATTTTATCCCTCCTCAATCATAGCAGAAGCAATTTCTGCTAATTTATTATCTATGTATTTCTTTATATCTAGTGCATAAGTTGTTGAAATTGTTGTTGGTATATTACCATTAATTGAAATATTATTTGTTCCATTTAATGTTGTGATGATGTCAGTTAGTTTTCCTAGTGGTATTGTTTGTGGTTCTGTTAGTTCATAGTAAGCTATTGTGTTATGAGTTGATAGCCATGTTTTAAAATCATCAACTGTTGCAAATTTCTTTATATCTAAACTAATCAAAACAAATTGGGCCGCTGTTCTAATGGTATCAATTTTATTGACTGCGTTATAAGTAAATTTATCTGATACTATTTTAGATTTTAATAACATGGCATTTTCTAAATATTGAACTACTAGCATTGCTGAAGTTGTATAATTTATATTTAACATCCAATCTTCTGAGCCATTTAAAATTTTTTTACCAACATTTTTAATTAACGATACATTACCATACTTATCAATCACTAATTTGTCTTTAACACCATTAGTTATTTCAACCATTTCGTTGCCTTGCAAATCTATTGCGTATTCTGTTGCTTGATATGGTTCGTAAACAAAATTTTGTGGTGTTACAGTGACATCTTCTATTACTGATATTCTAAATGTAATTTTATTTTTACTATTAGCAGGAGTAGATAAAAACGTTCTAAGCATTGTCATATTTTCTTCCATATGATTTTGTTTTGTAATGCAAATTTGATTTTTTATTGAATTACCAGATATATCTTTTAGATTCAATGAAAAAGAATTGTTGAATTGAGAATTATATGTCTCGTTTACAACCGATATATAGCCACTAGTTCCACTAACTTCTTTTATCTCTAAAAATATATTATATTTAGTATTTGGCTTTAAAGAATTACTGAATTTAGTCCAATAATTATTAAATTTTTCAGAAGAGGATTGACTATTGTCTACGTCGATTGTTATCCATCCCTCTTCATCAACAGAAACATCTTCACCTACAGCATTGATATAATATGTAGCAATATCCGTAACATTATAAAGATTCTTCCCACATCTAGTTATCTTATTGAAACTCAAAGTAGTAATTTCTTGTGGATAATCTGGACTTGGACTTGGTTGTCCTCCTGTGTATGGCTCGTAACTATCATCATTTACACTGTTTAGTCTAATCATAGGATAAATTATAGTGTTATTATATGTTTTTCCAGGAATCGCAAGTAAAAAAACATATTTATTATTTCCATCATAATTGAGTCTGATATAGGCATCATCTAAACCAGTAGATGCGATATATGTATCTGATGGAAAATTATGACTTCCAAAGCTATTACTTCCAAAATCTTTATTGATTAAATTGAAATAAGTGTTTGTGCTAGCTTCACCATTTACTGTAATTGTACCATCACCGTTATCTGTGAAAGTTATTCCATTTTCAGTTTTTGTATCATTAATATAAGGATAAGGCAACAAATTCTTACCAGTTGTAGTATGTTGCTCACTAGAACCATCAACTTTAACTTCAAATGTCTTATAAGCTATTGCATCATCAACAGTTATCATCTCTCCAGATGCCGTATTCTTAGGCTTACTCTCGTCTTGTTCCTCTTGTATGTTAGTTACTGTTGCAGTTAAGTCTTGTACTGGTGTTGAAGAACCTACGTAATCATTTTTGATGTTTTCTAATGTACCTTTTGATATGAATTCCGAATCATATGCTTTATCATATTGATCTTGCGTTATTGTTTGTGCTTCTAAATAGCCATTTTCATTTACTGTGGCTGAATTTGAATTGACTTTTACAACTCCACCCTTTTCACCTGTTGCATAATCCATATTTTTAACGTAATCACTCAAATCAGGAGTTGGCCCTATTTCTCCTCTGCTCGGCTTTCCTGTATCTGTATCACCCAGAAACCAGTTACCGTTTTCTCCAATAGTTGGGGTTAACCCGTCTTGACCATTAACACCATCTTTTCCATCAATTCCATTCTTAGCTTCTACATTAAAGCTTTCACTACTACCATCAGTCTTTTGAACTGTAACTGGTGTAATAGTCTTATCTTCTTCGACACTGGATTGACCAGATGTTATTGTGGTTATTCCTACTCCATCTTGTCCATTTATACCATCAATACCATCTTTTCCAGGAATACCTTGCGGTCCTTGCGGTCCTATCAACTCACCACTCTCTATCATGGAATTTAGCTTATCATCTAACTCTTTCTCTTTTACATAATTTTCAGAGGTTACTGTTGGATCTATCCATACGTCAACTTCTGGGTCTTGTGGTTCATCTGAACCAATATAAACACCACTAGGCCCTGTAGGACCAACTGGCCCAATATCACCAGTTTCTCCTTTGGGAATACCAAAATTTAGAGTAATATTTTCCTTTGTCCCTTCTTTTTCAACATAAGCATTATCTTCTGGTGACAGTGTATCAACTTTTCCTATAGTGATATCCGGAGTTTCTCCAACTGGTCCCCTTTCTCCTCGATAATCTAAATCTGTTTCTAGATTAACGCTATCGTCTTCTATAATAGCATCTATTTCCACATTATTATCTTCTATCACTCATCATTACTCCCTTCTGGATATAATTGGAAAATTTTGGGTCCAGTTTCATCATATCCCAAAATAGTAAAATCATCATTTATAGAAATTTCGTATTGATATTTAACAGGACTAGCTATTAAATCGCCAATTGTAGTATCTTCTTTGGATAGTGAAATTTTTACAGTATTACAATCCTCTTCTACTTTTATCTCCTTACGTAGTACTGCCTCACTATCACCAAAATTATTTTTTATAATAAAGATAACGATATCATCTTTATAAAATGGTTCTACACTACCATCAGATTTCTTCTTTTTGGTTATAAGAATATTCCCCTTATCCCCTCGAGTGCATTTTATTGTTGTTTTGTCAGAGCTATCAACTTTAAACATCTTATCCCTCCTTTGGATTAATATATCCTAAAATATTTACAATCGCTCTTGCCATACCAGTTTGCTTAGTTATGTCTGCATCATTACTTGGTACATTATTGCTACTTCTAATAATTAATTTTGTTTTACCAACTTCGTTTAAATATGATTTCAGATTAATAGTGTCTTTTCTAACAATGCTAGTTCCACTTTGATTTGTTGGTGTGTATGATGTACTTTTAAATGCATTTACAATTTCTTCCATATCAGACTTATTAAACTCATAGCGATATTCATTAGCAAAAGCCATAAATAACTTAAAGTTATTTTCATTTTTTATCTTATATAGTTTTAGATTTCTCGAATATCCCCAATTTTCTCCTGTTGCCTGAGAGTTCTCATTGTAATAGCTCCAATAAACGGGTGTATGATATAAAGATAGATACGCTGATATAACCTTAAAATTATCAGGTAAGTCTATATCAATAGCAATATCAGAATAATTTTTTACAGTTCCTGTTACTGTAAAATATTTATTAAAACCTAATAAAGAATAACCATTATATAGTCCTGTAGATGTATATTGTAAGTTTGCTAATAGATTATCACCAGAGACTTGAATTCCTGCAGAAGAATAAATATTTCCTTTTAAAGATAATTCATTTGTAATTTTTTCCCAATCAGTTTCTGTAAATAACTGATTTTTTTTGGTAGCTTTAAAAAAATCTCCAAGTTCTGCATCTTTTAGTAGCGCTACGTCATCAACATTATTTACTCTCCAAATATCTCCTTCTTCATATTCTGATGGACGTTTTAAAAATATATTCTTATGTGTTGTACTGGCATTAAAAATTATCGTTGTGACCTTAACCTCTTCCCATTTATATTCGCCATCTTTTAACACATATTTATAAGTTTTAAAATCTTGTGAATTTTGATAGTAATCTCCAAGATGGCTATCTTTTTCTTCTTTAGTACTCCAATTTTCAGAAGGATTATTTTCCATATAAAATGTTTCTATTTTGTTATCTTGACTTTCTTCTAAATCCACCGAACTCAAAAACTGCAAACTGTTAGAAAGAGCGGTATTAGTTTCTTTATCATATACTACTACCCAATCATCAATTGAAAAAGAGCCCATTTTTCGAGCTCTTATACAATTGTATACTTTAGTTGATGTTGTCCAGGTATCGCCAATATTATACGGCGGAATTGGTGTAGAACCGTAGTTCTTACAAAATTGAATATCATCGCTTTTAGTATTTGCAGCCTTAATATTATCTTCTCCCAATACTTTTTTTAAATATCCAAATGTGACTTGATCTGTATCATATTTAGGATCATAATTTACTCCCATACTATTTCACCACCTAATATATTGCATCCCATATTTCTTGTTTTTCTATTGCCGATAAATTTAGATTATTAATATAATCATACATGCTAGCCTTACCTGCCGATGTTGTATAACCAGCTTGCTTAAATAAAATTATTTTTTGCTTTGCGGAAATTTTCAAATTATTTATATACTGATATACCATGCTTTTTCTCAATTTAGATTGTTTTTCTCCAGAATACTCTTTTTTTATTTTTTCTGAATATTTCATCACATTAAAATAATCGCTTGTCTTTATACTAAAAGTATTCTTTAATAACTCTAATGACTCACTTCCATAATCTTTATTATATAAATACCATTTTGTATTTTCATTTAAATTAGAGTTCTGTATATAATCCATCATTTTTGACTTAGCAAAACTAGAAACGTATTCATTATTATACTTTTTCCTTGTTAAATAATAATCACATAATTTATCTGCTGAAATATCCAAATTATTTAATTCCTTATTAAATTCTTTTCTTGAATCATTATTCATTGAATAATAGAATTTATATATCTTTTTATCATTTGGTAACTTTTCCAAATCACTTACCTTAGGATATTTATCTGACGATGTTAGTTTTGATAACATATAGTTTTTTTCTTTTTTAGAAAAATTACTATTCATTATCAGATAGGCCTTCTTTGCTGAAGCACTGCCAGAAACCGGTTTTCCATCTACTTTATCAGATTTTATATCGTTAATTTTTTTACCTGATTTGGTCTTTAAGGAAGAATAATTATTTTCGTATTTTCTATATTCATCAACACTTAAATTTTGCTTTTGTAATTTCTTTATTGTTTTTGCATCTATTGGTGCATATCCTTTAGCAAAATATTCTCTAGCTGATTTGCTTGAATATTGTCCGAACAATAAATTCTGAGTGACTGATAAAGGATCTTCTTTTGCTTCAAACCTTAAATCCCCTTTGCTTGTATAACTTCCCTTTATCTCTTTTTTATTAGTGTACATCGAAGCTCCTTCTACTGTTTTCTTCAACTGGCCTCCGCCAAAAGGTAATATTGTATAGTAACCTAATTTCTTTAATTCATCTTTGACCGTACTTTCACCTTTTATGACATTTAATGGATTAGCAACACTAGAAATCGGTAATCTACCACCACCAACAAGTCCTCCAACAAAAGGAATATCCTGTGTTAAATTTTCTAAAATATCAGCCGATTTATCTGTTGTTTTTAAATTATCATTAGTAGCTGTATCATATATCTCTTTTATTGTATCAATAGGTGAAAAAGAAGCTTTTCTTCCTACAACCTTCTCTGTAAGTTGATTATACATCCACGCACCTATAAACATCTTTACAAATGCACCTATTAACTTCTTTTTAGTTTCATCTCCCAAATCTCGTGGTAAATCTTTTAACATATATCCAAATTGATTATTAACTTCTAATTGAAATGAAGTAAACATTTTTATTAAGGGATTTTTAGAATTAAATGCGGTTGGCATTTCTCCTTTTGTTCTGCCGGCCATCAAATCTCGAGCAAATTCGTCGGCATTGCGTATTGCATTAAATTCACTCATTCCTTTTGCTTTATTTTCATAGTATTTTGCTCTAACTATCGTATTAGAAGTAATAGAATCAATGCCATCAAACATGAAGTTCATTTTTTCACTTACTTTTTCTAATTTAGTTTTGTAAAGTCTATCAGCTTCATTTAACCTTGATGTTAGAAAAACAGATTTATTATCAAACCCATCAGCAGAATATTGATTTTTTATTGCTTCTTTTAACCCTTTTAAAAGATATTTTGATTTCACTTGAGAAGCAGCTTGAGTGATAGGAATAAAGTTTGTTATTGCGCTTCCTAAATTCATTCCTACCATGTTAGCCGATAATCTACTACTAACATTTTCCATTACATTATAAAATTTTCTATTAGATAGTGCTTCAACAGTTCTATCTAATCCACTCTTTTTGTTTGCAATTCCATTTGTATAGTCTCTTAATTCTGTAACAAAATTGTTAAGTGGAGTAATATACGTAGCATATATTTTTTCTATTTTATCCTGTCTATCTTCGAATGATAAAGAAGTATCATCGTATATCTCATCAATTTTTGATTGTACACCTTTATCAGAGTGTTGATATCTAATTTCATTTTCAAGCGCCCTTAGTTTTTGAATATCTTCTGTGAAATAGATATCTTGCATAGCACCTCTAATATAATTGTCGAAGCCTTTTAAAGCATTATAATCCGTTATTTTTCCTTTTCTTTGTTGTGAGAAGGAAGTCCAAACCTTTCCTGGTTTAAATTGATCTGTGATACCAGCTATAGAAGTTGGTAAATCATTGTTCTTAAATTTCCACCCCAACTTTTCTGCTAATTTTCCAACAGCGCTTGTAGGTTTATCATCAATAAAATGTGGAAAATAACCTTTTCTATAATCTACCTCTTTATAACCTTGTGATTTTAATACAACATTTACTCTATCATACAACTCATCATATAATCCTCTAAATTCCTCTACTGCATTTGAAATCTTGTCGTAATCTAATTTATTTTTACTAATAAATTCGTCAATTTGTGAACCAGTTAAAAGAGTTTCTGGATTGTATTTGTATTCACCTAGCATTTGTACTGCAGTTGATTCTTTGTCATTTAATTTTAGTTTTTCTATTCTTTTATTATAAGTTTCAATATCCTTTTGCATAGCAGCATTATGATTAAATATAGGTTCAACATAGTTTGTATACAATCTTTCTGCATCTTTTTTAGGCATAATATCATAGAAATTTCTTTTCATTGTATTAATTTTGTAAGCTAGTCCAGATTTTTTGTCTTTCCAATTAAATGAATCTTTTACAAAATCCTCTGCTTCTTCTCGATACTGATTTGTTTTTTCTCTTCGAATTTCTTTAGGTGATATATTAATACTGTTAATAATATCATCTATATTTACATTATCTTTTAAAGAATCATAAATATATTTAGTTGCTTCATCTATTGCTTTATCATCTAATTTGTATTTTTCAAACAATGTATTATCCTCGTTCATAAATTCAGAAAGTCTATGAAGTTGGTCTACTTCATTTGTGATATCTTTACTGAATATTGATGGATACATATCAGATAATTCTGTATAAAATGAATCGATTGATTGTCCTTCATTCTTTAACTTTAATTTATTAAAATTACTTTTCCGAAAAAAAGAATAATCTGTTAAATTCTTTTTAACATAGTCGTCAACTTTTAAGTCTGTACTTCTGATATTTCTTTTTATCTCATTTAATTCATCATTAATATATTCTATTTTTTGTTCGCTAAAATTTTCTAAAATATCTTGCCTTATTTTATTATAATCTGGATTATCATAGTATTCAGATATTAAATTTTGAAATTTTTGTTTGGTTTGATAGTCAGAAAACTGCAATATTTTTGAAGCCTCTTTTGTCATGATTTTTTGTTTTGATTTCTTTAACTTATCATTCTTGTTTTGGATTTTTTTGATTTCTTTGTTTCGTAAATCTTGCTCAATATTTTTACTTTCTTTTAATTTCATGTCTTTAAAATAAGATTTACTACCTTTTGATTTAAAGTTTTTTTCTACAAAATCTTGCCATTTTCCATCTTCTTTAGAATATTTTATATTATCTTTTGCCCATTCATCATTAACTGTTGATTCTGCTATCTTCTTTAATTCTTCTTTGTTTTCAGTAATCTTTTCATTACTGTAACTATTATTAATCTTATTTATCTCTTCGTCGGTTAGTTTTACCTTGTTTTTGTCAAAAGAAAAAGAACTATTATCTAGTTCCTTATTTACATCATTTTGTCGTCCGTTCCCCAATCCGTCCCGAGTTTTTCTTCCGTCTGATCTAATATCTTTTTTGCTAGTTTGTACAACTTGGTTAACAATTTGTTCTTCATAACTTTCAATATTTTCATAAATGTCATCACCATATTTATTATAAAACTTATCAATTACATTATCAATAATATCATCGGATTTTGTATTTTTAGTTTCTAATATATTATATAACTTTTCTGCAATTTTTTCTTTTATATTTCTTTTATGATTTAATATAGCCTCTCTATTGGGATGAATTGGATTTTTTTTAGAACTCTCTGGAGAAGTTTTTTTTCTTTCTTCAACAGTCATATTTCTTCTATTTTTTGTATCTGCTGCTTCTATTTCTCCTTTACTGTTAGCATATCTTTCGTTACCAAATAAAATCGTAGTCCCAGTAGGAAGTCCTTCCGCATTCTGTATATAATGTTGTATTTCATGTAGAATTGTACCTCTTACTGACTCTGAATTATTTAGTAATTTATTATTTAACATTATTTTATTTGATTGACTGTTAAAACTTCCATTACTTTTCATGTTCTTAGTTTGTAATTCTACAGTTTTTAATTCAGGATATAAATCATATAATGTTTTTGCTTCAAATATTTCTGATAGTTTATATGAAGTGTTTGGAGAAAGTTTTTCCAAAACTTTTGTGTTTTTATCAGATATTTCAAACTCCCAATTTCCTTCTTTATCTTTGAACCAACCAGTTATTTTTCTTATTTCTTCATTTGTATACTTTTTACTTGTACTTTTGTTAGTTTTATTTTCCAACCATAAAGCAGCATCATATCTATCTTTTATCTCTTGATACTTTTCCGATGCTTTAACACTTTGTTCCATTCCCTTTAAACTGGTCATCATATATTCTGTCTTGCTAAATTTGTTATTATTATCTCTATATGCTTTTTCCCATTTAGCTTTTAAATCTCTAATAAATAAAGACTCTTTAGAATTACCAGTTATTTTATTTGCTAATGAAACAATATTATTATATATTCTTTTAAATATATTAGGCTTTTGTACGGATAAAGAATTAATAAATTCCTCATTGCCAAATAATTGGCCAGATATATCCGTAAGAACTTCACTAGACACTTCATTAGTTCCATAAGCTTCTTTTAAAGATTCTAGTGCACTATTAAAATCTTGGTTTTTACTTGCATAGTCTGTAACTAAATCAACCATATCTTTAGTTTCTATCGCATGCGTTATTTCATGTGTTAATAGAAATTCTCCTGCCCTATCAGAATTAGGATTAATTTTTATTTCTGTTTCTCCATTTTCAAGTGTTTTAATTTGTGCATTAACCATATTTCCATTAGCTGCTGTTAAATTATTATCTAGGATAATGTTATACCCTTTATCATTAATTACTTTTTCAGCAGTTTCTATAAATGATTTTGATGTATTACTATTATTTAAATATTGATTGGCACTTTTTCGTAAATTATCAATCTTTGTATTAGAATCCGGAACATACTCATAAGCAACGTTATTGTCATTAATGACTGAAGGATTAATATTTGAAAAATCATTATTATTTTGACTGTTCAGAGTACTTTTACTAACAGGTAATGTATTTGTATTACCACTTATATTTTCATTATCTAATGGTTGATTAAGTGCGTTATTTTGATTGTTTAATCTGTTAATTGTATTCGAATCTAATGGCATTGATACTCTATTATTGTTTATTAACGGATTGCCGTCAGCTTCTTGAGGATTATTATTCAAATTTTGATTTATACCTGTTGGTAATGTTGCTTTAGTTTTTGCTTGGTTTTTCGTAGCATTTCTTATTTCTGATACGTTATTTCTAAAATCAGATACTGTTGCAGGTGCGTTTAATATTCCTCCGGTAATTCCACCTACGATGACACTACTGAATACATCATTCCAATTTACTTTTTCATTTTCCGAATAAGTTGCATTTTTTAGTAAAGGACTAACTATCTCAGATATTCCTTCTTCTAATCCTTCTCCTACTGCTTCATATCCAGCATTTAGTACAGTTTTTGTTATTTCTTTTGCTAGTTTATTGTTAATTTTGCCTGTTGCCTTATTAATCAATTTATTAGCTGCTTTATCTAAAAATCCAGTGCTTTCAATCCCAGGTATTCCACCTGTAACCCATTCTGTAGCTAATTCTGTTGCACTAGAGCCTAATGCATAATTTCTAGCTTCTTCATCTGTCGCACCATTTTGATAGGCTTCTTGTAAAGCTTGACCATAACTGCTTGTCGCTAAAACAGTATTAGCTGGTGCATTTTTTATTGCAGCTTTTCCAATGTTTTTGCCAGTAGTAACAAGCTTTTTACCAAGGGAAAGCCCTTTCGTAGAAGTGGAGGCTAAAGAATTAGTGGCTCCTAGTGCTTTTCCACCTAGATTACCAACAACTAAAGAAGGTACCATACCACCAATACCTTGTGAAATTTGGCCACCTAAATTATCACTTTTTATAAGTGAATCCTTTTCCCAATCTTTCTTAATGTCATTAAAACCTACTGCTTCCTGAAATTCATTCGTTAAGTCACGAGAAATAAATTCTCGTTGACCCTTTTCACGTTCCTTTCGATGCTTCTTTGCTTCTTTTTTCGTCGATTTTCCGGTGATTACCTCAGCTTTTTCTAACAAAGAATTATTAACAAAGTCAGAAGCAGAATTAACAAAATCCAATCCGCCTTCTAAAGTTCTAAGAGCACCTTCACCCATGTTTGTTGCAAAATTTCCTACTGTTTTTAAAGTTCCTATTCCAAAATCTCCTGCTTTGTCTAAAAAACTTTTATCTTCTTTCTTCTTATTTACTTTATCTAGGATTTTAGTAGTTTTATACTTAGTAATAGTACCATCTAATCCGACTTCACCAACAATATTGTCTTTTTCCTTTTTTCTGTTTGAATTATACTTTTTTATGCTACCATCCAAATCAATAAAAGCTTCTATTTCGTTCTTTTTATCTTTAGCCATATAGACTTGTCTCCTTTATTTGTACTGAATATACTTATTGTATCTTCCATCCCAATACCATTTTTTACCATCGGAAGTTTTCCATACATTTTGAGTTAAAGTTTGCGTCTTTCCAAATCTGTCAGTCGTCTTTAATTTAATTTTTTTCCCAGTGCTTTTCAATTTTTGTCCATTAATATTATTAGGTTGATAACCATTGCTAAATGTTCCATATTGAGCATCAGGATTTAAATCTCCTTGATAATAAGCTGTATTAACTTGATAGTTAGAACCACTATTACTAAAACCATAACTAGATGCTTGTTGAGATCTTAATTGTGCCCAGGCTAATCTATTTGCTTCTTCTTGTTGCTGTTTTTGAAATTCAAGTTCTGCAGCAGCCTGCTGTTGTGCAATATAATTATTATATGCGTCTTGTCCAATTTGCAATGCCGCTGACTGAATTTCCGATTGTTTGTTAGCATACATCTGAGCATATTGTGCCGCCAAATTTGCCTTATTCGTTTCATATTGTAAATTAGTATCATTAATCTGATTATTTATATCCCTAATACCACTTGCTTTGTCTTTTAATATTGTATTCAAATTAGTTCCATAATTATTGTTAATTGAGTTTACTTGTGAACCTACTACCCCCTGTGTGCCTAAACCTGCTCTATTCATTGCAGACCGATTATCTCGTAGAGCTAATAATCTATTAATATTCGCCTGTTTTGCATTATCTAGGGCTGTTTTATTTACTTCTTCTTTATTTTGATTTAAAGCATTTATTGCCGAAGTATTGGAATTGGTCAAACCTTGCAATTCTGCATCCTTTTGACTATTAATGCTATCTAATACATACTGATTTGAATTTATATAATCATTCTTTTTTTGATTTGATATTTTATCTGCAGCTGCTCTCCAATCGTCAATTGCCGCCATACTATTACCTCCTTAATTTCCTCTATATTTACCAGCTAAAATGTATTCAACTAGTAACCTTTCGAAAGTCATTCTATATTGAGTATTATTTTTAAAATAAAATTTAATAAACATAAATTTTTTTATTTTTTCTTTTTCTTGTATAGTTTTTGGGAAGTCATCTATTAAATCATGATACTGTTTTTTTATAATCTCTACAGTTCCATCATCCAGCTCATACCCAAATTCAATATCACATCCCTCTCTGGGATTTAAAATTAACGTAACCATTTTAATTGTTTTTGCAAAAAAACTAGAATTTAATTCTAAAAATGGAGTTTCCCAGTATGCTTCTATTGGATTCTGATTATCAAGATAGCTATCATTGAATTTACATATTTCCCCAGAATCTGTACCAAAATATAAAATGTTATTCCAAGAAAAAAACACCCTTACAGGTATATTGTCCCAATACCACCACTCATACTGGTATTGTTCTGTCCTTGCATGTTTTGGATAACTTAAATATCTACTATCAGCGATATAAACATGATTATTTACCGCAAGATAGTATTTTCCTAATAAACTAATTGCTACACTATTTTCTAAGTTGGACTCTTTTAATAACTTTCCATTTACATAAAAACTTCTTTGCTGTGCAAATTTTTCTCCTGCATCTCCTATAACTGAAAACACACCTTGTTCCGACAAAAATAGAGGATCATTTAACAAATTACAATTAGCATATTTACTTATACACCCAATGTTTTTTACTCCATCTTTTAAAGGAAATACTTCTAAGTTATCTAATAAATTGGTTTTGCGATAATATATAGTACAATCTGTGTCACTTTGTTTTTTATGAACAGCTAAAGTTCCGTCTGATAATCTTGAATAACTTACAATAGGCTCTGTACCAATCTTTGTAAAATTTTCGTCTGGCCAATATGTTGGATCTTCTTGTTCACAATAAAAATCATAATTGGCAAATTCGGGATTTCCACTTGTGAATATTCTATTGTTATTTCCTTCATAACCAAATAAAGTAGCGATAGTACATTTATTAATTTTGTCATAGTTTTCTTGCACCGTTTTTTTATACTTTATAGATACATTATCACGACCTAGAACAGGCGATTCTCCTGGTGCACTCGATAATGTCACTTGTCCTGCTACTGTATCCACTTCATATCCAGAAGAATCAATTACATCCCAAGAACCACTATCAGATAAGACTTCTACTAATTCTACGCCATCTATATTACTATCATCCAATTTAAATACTGTTTGTTGCCTTTTTTCTACTTCTCCATTTACTGTTTCTTCTATTTCTTCTGTAAGAAAAGTATTAATTCGATATGGCGACAATAAATTTATTTTCTCGTAGTCAGTTCCTCCTCCCGAACTATCTCTACCTACTGAGGTCGTTGGTATATATCCAGATTCATCTAGAAAAGAAACCTTGTATCCATCTGCTGTATTAGAATAGATGATTGCTCTATTGCCATCAAATATAGTTAAATATTCCCCTAAATAAAGTCCAACTGACCTATTATTAGACATATTATCTAGTATTTTTGTACAAACGGTAAAATCAGTTGAACATTCATATAGCTTTGTTCCTGCGTGTACAAGAAACTTTTCACTATTTCCTAGATCAACATTCCAAATTCCATTAATCCGATCCGTTAAGTTATGCACGACTTCATATCCATTTCTCGTTTCATTATATCCATTATTATTAATAATGTTTTTAGCATTAGGGCTTCTTCTTTTGTCCACTTCCAAAGGGCTAGTAGTAAAATCAACACCTAAAAAACTTTCTATATTATAATAATTTTTACTTTGACTTGCTGGTACTGAATACATAGCTACCACTCCATTCCAAATACCGATTCAATATGCGTTGGATTAGGATTAAAATCTTTACCAGATATATTAGAAACATTCGTTACAAATTCATTCATATACATAGTTGCCAATTGAACATCATCATCTTTATATAATTCTGCTGCTATATATAGTGGAATTAATACTGTCATTTGATTATCTAAGTCTAACGAAAAAGATGAAACTGTATCAGCGGTAATTAAGTCATGATAGGCTTCATAATAGATAGTTATGTCTCCTTCTTTCCAATTATTAATTACAAGTACATTATTACCTTCAACATACCAATCTGGACTATCATTTCCGTCATAAACTATTTGATATAATCTTTTAAAGTTAGGGACTTGTTGTGGAAGATTATATTTATTTTTGTCTTTTTTCTTGAGTTTGTACTCCTTTACTAAGGGTTTTCCATTTTCAGTAATGTAATTGATTGCCTCATTACATGCTTGTGGCATTGCATATAAATAAGTTTTATATTTTTTATCGGTTTTATACTCATCCAACTCATCAACAACTAGTTCCTCATTATTTAAAAACATTTTCTTTAATGATTCTATCTGAATTTGTCCCCAATTCATATTCATCCTCCTAACTTATGGTCAAGTCTGCAAGAGTTGCACTTGCTTTCACTACTAACTTGAAAAAAGAAACTAAAGATATTTAGCTTCTTTTAAAATATTAAAGACTGTCATAGGTACTTCTACTCTTTCTCCTCGTTTAATGTTATATGTCCATCCATTAACAGTAACAGGAACATTCATTTCATGAGGATTTAATTCACTCTTTGGAATCGTAATAGTAATCTTTTCTTCTTTTTTTAATTCTTCTCCAGTTTGGATTGAATCATTACGCAAAGTTGCCTTATCTACTTCCTTAAGTTTAGAAAAAGATGTTGCTTGTTCTTTTGCTTCTTCTTTCGCAATATTTAACTCATCTTGTAATTTTTCTAATTCTGCTTTTTTTTCTTCCATCAATTTAAGAGTCTCATTTAGAGACTCTCTTTCTTCTTGAAGAAACTTTAAAGTTTCATTAAGACTTTCTTGTGTTTCAGTGTTAGAAACATTTTCCTTTTTTTCAGTTTCTTTTGCCATTATTTATCCTCCTATTCTGTTTATTCACTATCTTCTGCTGTTGGTGCTAACGTAGCAGCAGTTTCTATTCTACAAATTGCTAGCTCATTTAATCTAACTGCAGTAAAGAATGCTTTCCAACCAATTGTTGAACGTTGATTCAATGGATCAGCTGTTCCAGATGAACCTAAAGGTTTAACAATAATAGAAGCCTTTGCTGCTCCTTTTTCAATATTTGGAACACCATAAGCATGACGTCCATAAATTACAGATTTAAATACATTTACATTTCCTGTATTTGCTATGCTTTCAATGTTTGAAGAACTTCTAATTCTTGTACCAAAATAATTACCAATTTCTCCCTTTAATAATGGTGTATTATTAGTATATTTATGTACTTCAACAAATCCTTTATTAGAAGTATCATTCATAAAATCGTACTCTTGAAGTGGATTAATAATTGCATGATATGTTCCATCAGCAAATGGTTTAATATTATTATTTTTTAATCTAGTATGAGCTTTTAGAATTTCATCTCCTGTTAAAACATCGCTAGCAGTAAGTGCATCTCTATTAGCTTTACCACCTGCATATTGAACAGTAGTACCAGCAGTAACAATATCTCTAATTCTAGTATCTACAGTTAATGCTGATTGTTCTCCAAACACCTCAGATGCCTCTGTAATTACTGGATCTTTCGCTTGCATATCTAAAACATCGGTAACAGTTGCATAGTCTCCTTCTTGTTTGCAAGTTGCTTTTAAACTTGTAATATCTAAAGAATTACCTGCAGGTGTTACACCTTCTGTTAAAGAGTTTTCTGGGACTTTTAAAGAATTAAATTTTCTAAATTCAATGCTTGTTCCTTTTCCTTTTGGAATTGTCTTTTTATCTCCATCCTCATAAAATTCTAACTCTGGTAATTCACGTTCAAGTAATGTTCGGTCATAAAATGTTTGATTCTCAACGCTTAGTGTCTCTATTGTATTTAATACATCAGCCATATTTTTTTCTCCTTCTAGCTCGCCACTATTATCCTTCTTTTACTTTTTCAACCTCTTTTAAGAACTCTTCTCTTGACATATTTTCATAATCAATAAAGTTATCCGAACTGTTTCCAAGACTACCTGGCGAACTTATATTATTTGCAATAGCCTTTTTAGCAGTTTTTATCCCCTGATTTCTAAAGCTGTTTTTCAACTTATTAAAAGACTCATAGACATCAATTAATGACTTGTTTTTTCCATCCGCATAATCCATAAAAACTTCATCTTTAAATAAAGATGATATATTTACATCTGGATATTTTTTACTAAACTCTTCTATTTCTTGCTGTGCTTTACTTTCTCTTTCTTGGCGTTCTTGTTTTAGTCTTGTCTCTTCTCGTCTTTTATCTGCAGCATAAGAAGCATAGTCCTTTAAAGGATCTTTTCCTTCTTCCGAAATTTTATACATATCTTCATAAACTTCTACATCTGTTATATCTTTAATTTCTGTATTAGTATAAGGATTAATTTTTCCTTTATAGGCATCGAGTCTACCTCTCTTATAAGCCTCATCTTCTCTGCTTTTTACTTTACTTTCAAATTCCTCTTCTGCCTTTCTTCTTGCTGCGGCATATTTGGAATTATCTTCACTACTTTGTTTTTTGGATGATGACTTCTCTTCCTCTTCACTATTTTCAGATTCTTGATTACTTTCTGAATCATCAAATGTTACATCATTTTCATCATCATTTTCAGTAGTTGTATCAGTAGTCTCTTCCTCTACTTCGGTTGGATCAGCGACATCCAACTCTTTTTCGCTTTCTAATTCTTCATTCATATTTCCTCCTGGATGGATTTTTGCGCTATTCCATGCGAATTACATAATAAAAGAACACAACTTGTTATGTGTTCTTTGTGCTTTTATAAGCACTGCGATAATAATATACCCAAGACACTATTCATAGTATAAAGCAGATTATATGAATAGCCTCTTTTGAGCCTCTGCTTAGACTTCACATATTATTATCGCATTACCTACAAAGGTAACGCTTTTAGACTGGTTGCATAACTGGATTTGTTGTTTGCCCTGGTGGTGTTGATGAATCAATTGAAGGTGTGTTACTACCACCCAACATTTGTTGCTGGAGCAAAGCTTGTTCTTGCATCATAGCTTGCTCTTCTAATTTCTTTTGTCTCATTTTTTTCAACTGTGCCTTAAATGGCATAATTGATTCAGGGTATAATTCAATCCACTCATCAAAATCAATATCTCCGCTAGCTTTCATATTATCTAATAAACTTACAGTTAATGATTCACTAAATATACCACTAGTTCCTACATCAATATTTGTTGAAAATTCTATATTTTGATAATTTTCTCCATTCATGGAACTGACTATAGTTTGATTATCTTCTTCATAACTAAACATCCTATCATCTGTATAATAATATTTAAAAAATTGTTCAAATATCTTTCCTATTTCAACATGTGCACTATAAAATTTTTTTTGGTAGATTTCTATTGGTTTTTTTGCTTGATTTTGTAGTGCGATGATTGCCGATGCCGCCATATTAGCTCCCATCACTTCACCTGTAACCACTTCACTAGATCCTGTAGTGATTCTTGTTAAATTAATAAGAGAATCTGTTAATGTTAAAGCTTGTGAGCTAAATCCCGATGGCTCCATGTATTTAAAACCCCAATTAGATCCAGTAGTATTATCAGTTAATACTTCACCAGGTGCATTTGTAATCACTTGTCTTGCAAGTGCACCAGCTTTTTGGATAATTTTAGGCCAAGCTGTTTGCTGTACAGATAATAACATCATTGCTAAATTAAAATTGACTGCTTTATTATTAGGAATTGCTTGAGCAACTTCTCCTATTCCATAAATACAATCTTTTCTTTGCTTATGACTTCTAAAGACAATTGGATATAATTGGTTCTTTAGCAAAACATTATCTTCTACTTTATCAGGCTCTGATATTTCCGTTCCTTCTTCAGATACCTCCTCATCTTCTAACTTTATTTTACTACTATCTGGTTCCCAATAAGTTGTATCTTGAATCATTACATTTTTTGTAGATTTGCTCCATACTACCTTACCATTTTTTCTGCTGTATTTTGTAAGAACCGTGCAAACTTCTAATTCTCTTGTTGCTTCATCTTCTATTTCATGATCGGCTACTATTTCATCAACATTTGGAATTTTATTTGATTTTGCTAGAGCCTTTACACTTGATAAAGATTCGATTGAAGCAATTATTATATATTTTTGTTTTTGTATATCTTTTTCTCTTGCATTTGAAACAATAACATTTTTAGGATGCAAAATCTCTCCTCTTAATCCACCGATGTATGGAGTTTCCATTCCTCCTATAACATTATTATCCCAAAAGAAATGATAGATATATGACCCTAATTTTGTGGAATTATCAATTGCTTCTTCATCAAGATCTTCTAGTTTCATTTCTTTTGAAATATTGTCAGCAAATTTTGTAAAAATATTAGCTCCTTGTGTAGCAATTTCTAATTTTTCTCCAAACATTTCAGAAGGACTATATATTAATTTTATTTTTTCACTTAATATTCCAGATTTCTTATTTTCAGCAATCATAGAACAAATATTTATAACTGGTCGTGGTAAGTTCTTTGTCTTTTTAGTAATATTTCCCCATTGCTTACCTTCGACAAACCTCTCACATTCATCCCATTCTTTTGACAAACCAGACCTATCCATGTAATTCAAACCATTTTGATACTGGTTCCAAATGATACCAGCCTGATTACTCATTATTACCACCACCATTCAACCATTCATCTAGAATCTTATTGCTACTTAAATCTGGTATATAGTTTTCTTGATTCAACACTTTTTCTAAATCTTTTTTGATATGTTTTAATTCTTCGCTTTGATTAACCATATTTTTATCAAAACCAACTATAGAATTGAATATGTTTGAATATTTTTCGAATAAGAACTTCTTGCCTTTTCTAATATCTCTAAAGGCGAAGCATAGCATAAAAAAATTACATATAGTTAGTATCATATTTATAATCAGCAAAATAGTCATATTACCACTCCAATCCTATATCATTTTCATCGTCATCTAAATTATCTGATGTTGTTCCATCTTGTAATGCAAAAGGAAGAGTCATATTCGATTCTTCCTTTACTATTTCTTTTGTATAACTTTGTTGTTCTCTTGCAGCATGAGTTATGGCTAAAGACATGATTCTATCATCGTGATAGCCATCATCTGCTGCTTGTTTTCCGTCTTCTCTCTTTATAAAAGTTAATGCTTGTAATAACGTCTTTTTACAATTAATTAAATCAATGCATTCAGAGAAAAATTTAACCAACTCAGATATTATTACTGGTCTAGTTGCTCTATTTGTGTTAAAGCCTAGTTTGTCTTGAATTTTAACATCTATAATATCATCAATAGTTCTTAAATATTGCTTAGTATACCCTAACCTGAATAACTCTTTGGTAGGAAATGTTGAGTAATTTGTTTCAATACAACACAACGCTTCATTATAAAACATACCCAAACAATACATCTGTCTTGTAAACTCAGTCTCATCTAGTTCAACTTCTAACGTTGCTACTTGTTTACCAGTAGTATTATCAATGACGTCTCCAGCAAAAGAGTCTGTACCTATCCCTGCTGGATCACCCCCTAAAACATATGGATATCCTGATTTAGGCATTTCATATATTTCAATCAATGATTTAGACTCAGACTCTACAAATTTTATATTAGTTATTTTCTGAGAATTATAGTTGTATTTAAAATATCCTTTTTTTAAAGGATCTTTCAACTTTTGTATTCTATTGATTACTTGCTCTTTATTAAATAGACATTTTCCTGTTGATAAAAAAGCTTCTTCGGGATTTGACGGATATTCTTGTTTAAACATATCAATATCGTTGCTACAATTGTTTTTTATGCACCATCTTCTCCAAGATAACTGTTCATTGTCCAAACTATATATTCTTTTTAGTTCTTTTTCTTCCTCGGTCAAATCAAAACCGTCATATGTCATTCTATACTCTGGCATTTTGAACCAAGGAAAAAACACTGGAATGAAATCACTATTTCCTTCAACGGCATCGTCCCATAGTTCTTTAAAATGTTCAAATCCATTAGCGGTACTCTCTATTATAACAATAGAATTAGGAGTGTTAGGTACTGCTTGTAGCAAACCATTTAAAGTTGCTTTTTTATCTCCAGGCCAGAATGCATATTCAGATAAATGTAGCTGTTTATATGTGTCTGAACGACCAACACCCGAAGAGCCTGCTGTCATACATTTTAATTCACTATTTAAGCCTGTGTTATCTGTATTATTAAATACAAGTTCATTCTGATTATCTTTTAAAACTTGCGGTTTTATTTTATTAGGCAATGATTGATACATTATTTTACTCATTTTAAACAGGTTCGCAGTTGCACTTGACTGATGAGTTATAATACCTGTCTTCATATTGAAATTGAGCATGGTATTAGTATTCAGTATAGCTTCTACACATGTTGAAATCCCCATCTGTCGGGCTTTTAAGATTATTATTCGTACTGGTTTATTTTCTTGTGTTTGTTTTTTTATTACATCATATAATTTATTTTGTGCATAATTAAATTTTAGTGGAACAAGTTCTCCAGCTTTGTTTACAATCTTTATAAATTTTTCAATATAAAGTTTTCTATTAATAGATTTCATCAGAAGATACCTCTTTTAGATATTCTTCAAAGGGAATATCTACATTTTCATTAATGTTATGAGTTTTTTGTTCAGCATTATATCCAAAGTTATTTTTTAATACAAACTGTGCACCAGAGTTATTTTTGCTATATAATATTTGTTCATTAAATGCTTCAATTACCGTTTTTGCTCGTTGCACTATTTCAGCATAATCTTCTAATTCTGTATTTTTTTCATAGTTTAATAAAGTTTTTCTTGTTATTCCTAAATGCGAAGCTAATCCACATATTCCTGGAACAAGTCTTTCATGTTGACATTTCTTAAAATAATTAGAAATATGATTTTCCAACTCTTGTGCACTTTTATATTTTAACTTTCTTCCTAACTTTATTTTGGTTCTCTTTTGTGTCATTATGTTTCTCCTCTAACTCATCACACATACGACTTCTTTTACAACCATAGCAATTATGAGTCATAAAATAAGAAAAAGAACATAAATCATTTATTTTATGCTCTTTATTCTGTATCTTCTGCAATTGCTTTGTCGATTTCATCATAGAAAAATCTGATAGGAAATGCTGATAAGATTCTGATATCTTTATTATTCTTATGTACTAACTTTTCATCATAAGTCTTTTGATAATAATCTAACTTGTTATCTAAACTATCAATCCCATTAATAATTAGTTCTGGGTCTTTTTGATTTGGTAACTTAATAGCTACACAGATTGGTAACTCTAATTCTTTGCATTCTTTGAATGCATTTTTTAATTCTTCAAATGTAAAATTTTCTATTTTCATTCAATCCCTCTTTTCTTAATAAAAAAAAGAAAGTCTCTCAACTCTCTTCAATCTCCCCATGATAATACTTTAACATATTCAAAACGAACAAAATGAACAAATATTTATCTATTATTTAAAAATCTATCATGTTCCATTCTTACACTGTTTTCTGTACTATTTCCACCAATCTTCCAAGCAACCTGTTGCCAAGAACACTGTTCTATATACCTAAATTCAAAAATCATTCGTAATCTCGGTGTTGGAAGTTCATCTATAAACTTTTCTATTTCTAGTTTTAAAATTGATAGTTTTTCATATCGACTTTTCAATAATGATTCATAATATAAATATGTCTTGTATTTACTAGGATTAGTATGACAAATAGTAATCACATGTTTTTGAAATGGTGGATGCTTAGCTGATTCTTCCACAACACTAAATAAATTTACTTTACTACGAATCTTATTTAGTTTATTCTTTAGATACTTTATTTCTGTAACTGCATCACTATATTGTTTTAGTTTTTCCTTTACATTCATTTTTCCTCCTATATTTTAAATTAGTATTTAATTTTTTTACTTGTTGTAATATAACATTAGATGTTACTTAGCAAATTAACATGTATGTTATAATGAGTCTATGGAGGTGATTTTATGATTAAGCATGAATTTGCTATTTATATTGAAAAATTGTTAAGAGAGTATATCTCAGAAGAATTTTTTCTTCATTCTGCCGATGGTATAGAAGCAAATCCTTTCATGTATATCGGATTATTAATCGGTTACTTATCTTCAAGCAATGAAAACGTAATGAAGGAGTCTAATAGTTTTCTTTTGGATATTTATAGTAAATATCAAGAACAATACTTTGATAAATCTTCAAACCGTTTTGAAGACGCCGAGAAAGTTATTAATGATATAAAAAAATTTATAGAAAGGTAAAATCCTTTCTTTTTTTATTTGCTTACATAATTACTTATTGCTTATCCTCTACTTTCCCTATTTTTTTATCACAATTTAAACAATAATAAT
The DNA here is from genome assembly GCA_944332635.1 of uncultured Bacilli bacterium. Lineage (GTDB taxonomy): Bacteria > Bacillota_I > Bacilli_A > RF39 > UBA660 > Faecimonas. The sequence continues at coordinate 8,982 of CALVKI010000011.1, read as the reverse complement.
ATTTTGATTTTAATTTTGCAAGCACACTATCATACATATCACCATTTTCTGCTAGGTTACCGTCAAAATTGTATCGAATTATTCCTTCTCCAGAATAACGATACTTTTCATAATAACCAATATCAGAATGACAATATGGACATTCTTTAATCTTTAGCATTTGTTACCTCCATTTATTTTTTCTCTACTAAATCTGCTTTGATTAGGTCATATATTTTATCCCAAGCATCATACCCAATGGCATAATCTTCTGGATTAGTTATTATTCCAATAGGCTCATCACTTATTTCATCTAATACAACAATTTGTGTACTATTGTCATCTAACATTAATGATTCATATCTCAATCCTGATTCTTCATACTCATACAACTCTAAGTTAAATTCTTTCCCCAGTTCTTTTAAATCTACATTATCCTTTATCTTTAGCATTACCTACCATCACCCTTTCTTTTGTTTTTGTGCTTTCACAATAAATGTAACCATTTTCTGTATAGAACTTTAATATTCCATCCTTTACGTTTATAAGAATGTCTACAGGATCAATTTTCAATATTAGTCATCTCCCCATCCAGTTCTATCATTTTATCTAATATTTCAATAATCTCTAGAAAGATGTCTTTTACTTGTTGATTTATTGCTTGTAAAAGTTTCATATTAATAAAAGTCAAGTTTGTTGCTACTATGTATTTACTCACTAAATTAAATTGGATAATGTATTTTGCCAAATCTTCTTTTCGTAATACAGTTCTCCCAAAATCCTGATATTGAATAACATCTTCACTACAATCACCTTTAATATATCTGTAATAATAACCTAGCTCTTCAAACATCTCTCTTGCACTTTTACTCATCTTTCTTTACCTCACATTTCATACTTTCAAATTGTTCTTTTGTTACTATTGTTTTAATGTCTTTACTGTAATAACTTCTATAATAACCAGCTTCTTCAATTAACTTTTGACCAACAAAAACTATAGTTTCTCCATAAACATCTTTACTAACTGCAGTAACTAAATAGCCATTAACATAATCGCCAACTTCTATTAAATCTATTATTTTATGTCTTGCTTTAATAATATCCTCTCGCAATATACATTGCCCGTTGTCAATCTTTATCAACACGTTATCCGAACAGTCTACTATTTTTGCTATTTTTGGTGGTACATATCCATTAATCATTCCTCTTGTATATCTTACATACATTCCATTTTTTAATTCCATCTATACACCTCAAATCCAATATAATTGTCTTTTTAATTTTGGTATGTTGTAACAAATCCAGCAACATCCTTTATTAAAACTTGTTTTTTTACCTAAAAATTTAATTCTTTTTTTAAAAATGATTATTGATAATTTGTCTATATATTTTTCGTACATTTCAGCTCTCGTTGGTGTCTCTAATGTAGATAAAGGTAATAATAAGCAAAATGATTTTATTAATCCTTTATCAATTAGTTCAAATGTTCTTTTGATAATATCATTTTGTTTACCAAATGGTGGATTGCTAATTAGTAAATCGCAATTTTTCGGTGGCAATGTTTTAAAAAAATCATTCCCACAGTCGTCAAAAATATGCGTAGCTTTATACTTCAAATTCAATTCATCAGCTCTTAATTTAAAATGTGAATCATAGTTGTTAAAGGGAAACCATATCATGTTAAAGCTGGTTATATCAATCAAGTCATAGATGTCTTCCACTACGTATCTTGGTGTAGCTACATGATCAGGGTTGCATTCTTTATCCATTTCATAGAATATATTTTCTTGTATCATTTCCTATACACTTCACAAAAATCATTTTGGTAAAATTCATTTGGAGGAAGATTATAACAACTTATTTTTCTTATTGTTTCATAAGTCAATACAAGTATAAATATTAATAAAGCAGTTGCCATAACAGAAATAACTATATATGTAAGCCTTTTCATAATTTATACCTCAATTTCTACTCCGAAAGTATAATATTTACCATTTCTTTTTTCTATAAGTGTTCTATTATGTGATAATATTCTTTCATATGTTTCATAACTAATTCTCAATTTATCTGGCATTTTTCCTTCTGATTTTGTATATGCTTCTATGTTTTTTACAATGATGTTTAAAATTTGTTCAATAGGTAAATCATCATACTTTAAAACATAAATTGTATTTCCTTTAAATTTTCTTTCTTCATTATTTCTTCTAAAATTAAACATATATTTATTACTCCTTTTCTAAAATATTTTCATTATCTTTTAATTGTTTATATTTGTATACAATATACTTATCTTTATTTCTCAATAAAGTACAACTTGCTAGCTTCAATTCAAATGCACTAAATAAATGTGCATCACTTAAAAATAAACTTCTATTTCTTAATGACTTATAATAACCATCGGTTAGATACATATCAGATGCTTTATGTTTAACTACATACTTTTCTTTTTTCATACGTTTCCTTTCTAGGGGATGTGTAAAAATTGCGGTAAAATAACCTAATAATTATATTACCTGTGGATAAAATGTTTTTTTCATTTATAATTCAATACTCTAAGAACTTTTTTTTATTAGATTACTTTTTGAAATTTTAAGAACGTTTTTTTAGAAAAAAACGGGATAATTAAGGATGTATTTTAGATATTAATTTTTGTTTTTCTTCTGTTGTTAATCTTGTATATATCCTCGTAGTTTCTAAGGAACTATGACCCATTAAATCTGCTAAAAACATAAAGTTCTCTGGATATTTTTCTAAAAAAGAAATTGCAAAATAATCACGAAATGCATGAGCATGAGCTAGTTTCAATGAAACTCTTCCAGCACCAGCAATTTTCTTTAAATGTATATTAATTGTTTTTTCTGTTATCATTTTTCCAGCAATTTTAGGAGAAGGAAACACGGTTCCAGATTTAATCTTTTGACCTCTACAATATTTTCTTAAATCCCTAGCCAAAGAATTAGGAATTATAACATCCCTTTCTTTTCCTTTATTTTTAATTTTAATAATGTTCTTATTCTTTTTTGTTAGATTTTCTACTGTAAAATACTTTAGCTCACTTATTCTTATACCTGTCATTCCTAAAATTTTAATAATATAATAGTCTTGGGACATATTTAGTTCTTTTGCTTTTCTTAAAAATCTTTTAAAATCAGCATGAGTCATAGCATTAACACTAAAGTATTTTTTTTGATATTTAAATTGTCGTAGACATAAATTTTTATAACCGAGCCACTTTAAATATTTATTTAATGATATTATCCACAAATTTTTACTATTTATTGATTTACTAACCTCATCTAAATAATTTTTATACTTAATCATGACATCTTTATCGATATCAGAAATTTCTTTGTTATTTAAATAATTAATAAACTTATTTATTGATTGTTTATATACATTTCTTGTGTTTTCTGATAGTTCAGATAAAAATTGTTCTTTTAGCCATTCATCTAATTTGTTGATTAATATTTGTTTTTTCATATAATTTCATTTTGTACTGAGTTTAGCAAATCTTTTATTTTTTCTTTTTCTGATGTTAATTCTTTAATTTTCTTTTTCATTCTATTGTTTTCTATTTTTTCTTCTGATAGTTGATTTAAAAGTTCGTTTATTATATTTAAAAATTCATTTTTATCACATGATTTTAAATATTCTGACACTTCAATTAAATCATTCGTTCTTTCTAGATCTTTTATTACATCTTTCAAAACTTTTCTATACATTCTTTCTCTCTCCTTTTTCTACATATAACTTTAATCTTTTGTTCTCTTCGTTTAAACTAATAATTTGATCTTGCAACAAAATTACTTTATCTTGTAAATCTATTATTTTATCTGCTTTTATTATGTTTTGTTCTAATGCTGTTTGATATTTTAAGTCTTTCGTATTCTTCTTTCTTCGTTGTTCTTTCCTTTTATTTTTTATTATTTCTGAAAACATAACAACCTCCTATATACCTACTTGTGAGATTAGTATTAATAAGAAGTTATACTGTTTCACTGTCATATCAATTAAACTTTCAATATTACATATTTCTAGTATCCACTTATTTTGCAAACCATATTTTTCTATAATAGCTAATAATTTATTTAGTTGTTGTTTATCGATTTTTTCCATATTATCATCTCCTAATACTTATTTATTTCTTCAAATCTTTGATTTTCTCTGTTATATTTCAATTTAGTTTTTCCTGTCTTTCCATCTCTATTTTTAGCAATAATAATACTTAATTCAATTTCCTTTAAAGACTGCGTATTTTCAAAATTTTCATTATGTAAAAATATAACTTCTGTAGCAGATTGTTCGAGTTCTCCGGTTTCTTTTAATTCAGAGAGTTTAGGTTCCTTTTTGTCATCTGCATTTCTATTAAGTTGTGCTGCAAGAAAAATAGTACAATCAAAATCTAAAGTTACTCTTCTCAACTCTTTCAGCACTGATGTTAAATGTTCATATATAGATTGGTTTGAGTTTTTACCACCAATTAAGCCAGCATAATCAATAAATGCTATAACATGGCCATTTTTACTTTCATTCGCAATTGTTCTCTTTAAAGTTCTAATTGTTTGACCACCAAAGTAAACTTTTAAATTATTATTTGAAATGTTTTTACAACCTGATTCAATTGCTTCTCTTTGATAGTCTGTTTCTATCATATTTAAGCATTTAATAGGAATTGCAGTATTTATTGATACTAATCTTCTGTATATTTGAATCTCACTCATTTCCATAGAGAAAAAAATACAATTATATTTTTTTGATAAATCTTCAAATAAATTAAGCATAAATGCAGTCTTTCCAACAGATGGTCGTGCTCCTATAACTACCAAGTCTTGTTCTTTTACGTCAACATAATCGGATAATTTTTTGAGGCGAAATTTTATTGATTTATTTTTACTATTAATTAATTTAAAAATTTCTTCCGCACTTTTCTTTCCAGCTTCTGTTTTTATTGACATACTTTCAAACTTATGAATCTGATCTAACATCTCTTCTGTAGATATTTTTTCGTTTTTATATAAATCTACTACATGAAGAATCTTATTTTGAATATATCTAGCTAATAATGTCTCCTGATAGTAGCTAAAATTGTTTACAGGTATAACTTCACTCATTAATTCTGATAATTTTGAAATTATCTCATTAATTTTAAAATTATCATTAAATACGTGCTTATAATTCTCTGCCAAACCAACAATACTAATAGTCTTTGAATCTGAATATTGTTGTTTAAAAAGATTAAAAATAAATTTATTTGTTCCATTTAGAAATAATTCATCACTTATGACACATTGCTTCATAAAATCAGGATTCAGCAATAATAAACCGAGTATTTCATCTTCTAAATCATTCATTAAAATATTTCATAAGAAGAAGCAGCATCTTCTTTTCCTCTTTTTTTTCTTTTTTTTAGATAGTTGACTATTGATTGTTCATTCTTTAATCCTTGTTGCGCCCAATCGTAAAGAATCTTATCAATATACTTTAAACTTCTAGCCTGATTAAGAACAGCCTCTTTAATCGCTAGATCTATAATCTCTGGTTTTATTTGCTTATTTTCCCAATCTTTAATTATTTCTATTTCAATAGAACTTAATGGTCTACCAAAGAATTCTTCTAATTTGCTGTAAATATTTTTATAATTATATATATTATTATTTTTATTATTATAATTATACCGATACCCTATGTATAGGGTATCTATAGGGTATACATAGGGTATGCATACCGTATCTAAATACTTTTTAAATTTTTCTGATTTTACCTTTTCAAGCTCTTTTAAAACATATTGTTGTACTTTTGGTGACTTGGTCCAATTATATCTGTACCAATTTTTAATTAAAATTTCTTTTGTTTCATAATCATAATCAGCAAATTCTAAGTTTCTTATTAATCTATTAAGAATTTTCTGCACTTCTGGTTCTTTATATCCCAAATCAAATGCCATCTGCTCAATAGTTAATTCATAACAGCCAAGTTGATTAGTTTTGGGATTAGTTAATAAATAGATCATAAAATATCTATCTTCTGGACTGGATTCATTATGAACTTTTGAATCAGTCCAGAAATCAGTTTGCATGTAGCGAGTTGCCATTATTCTATCCTCCTTGAAAAACTTGGGCATTTGTTGTATAATAATGTTGTCATTTTGACAAAGGGACTTTTTGTGGTTATTGAGTCCTTTTCTTTTTGCGAATTTTTCATAATCTCCTCCTATTTATTCTTAAAATCTCAAACTTTCAATCATTGCAATAAATGTCATAATTCCTATCATGAAGATTGAGCTTGCTAAAAACATTATCGCAGTGTCTATAATCACTTGTCTTTTTTGTTTTTTTGCTCTTTCTTTATTGAACTCTTTTACTCTTTTGTTATTTTGATGAATTATAGTAAGCATTTCTCGTGTTTCTGCTGACATTTTGTCATCCCCTTTCTACGAATAATAATTAATTTGAATCCATTCTGTTATCTCTTTAATAAGTTCTTTTTGTCTTTCCTCACTCGGAGGATTTTTGACAATTACTTTTAATTCCATAAGACACCTCCTACTCCATCTTATGTTTTTGTCGATAAATTTCGACTTAGTTGGTAGCTAAGATTTATTTGATTTTCTAATTATTTCTTGATATACTTTAATTGCCTCAGTGGCAAGAAAGAGGGTTTTTATGTTAAAAGCACTTTTGAACTTGCCCTGCCTAGATATCTAATTCAAAATACATACCAGTATTTTGAGTTCATGAGATTATCACATCTCTAGAGCTTAACAGCTATGGGGCAAGTTTATTTAACTTAAGAGAGAAAGCAAACTCGTAAATGTTAAGCAATAGCAACTAAATATCTAGCAGTGTTTAGGGTTGAAAAATATTTAGTTATTTATTTGTGGAGAGGAACCACTCTAAAAAATGCATAGATAATTAAATATTCTATATACTGCTATTAATCTAGAATTAAACTCTTGATTATTCGATATGCTAGTATCGTTTAATCTCGTATTGTGTAGCTTAGAAATCATTCTTGTTTGACGACTGGATGATTTCTTTTATTTTGTTTAAATCTATATCAAAAGCGATCGCTATTTTTAGTAGTTCTTCTGCACTTAACTTTCTTTTATTATTTAGTGCTAAACTTATCTTACTTTGTCTTATTCCTGTTCTTTTTTCTATCTCATATTGATTTATTTTTCTTTCATTAAAGTACTTTTTTAAATAATTAGATATCATATTCTCTCCTTAATTTTTTCTATCCTTGCTGAGGATTTGTTCCATACTTTGACCTCCTATTTCATCTTATGAGTTTGTCGACCAATTTCGACTTTTTAGTTGGTAGCTAATCTTTTCTTTTCTGACCCTGGGTTAACTTTTTTATACTATCTTCGGTTTTTTATTTTGCGTTTTCGCAAGTACTCTGGTAAAAAAAATAGATAATGTATAGTTATAAGGCTTTAGCATTTGTTCAATTTTATACAGACTCATATCATCTTTTCCAGTTTCGTATTTACTAATAGTACTTGTGGCTATTTTTGATTTTAAAGCTAATTCTTCTTGTGAATCACCATTTTCAATTCTTATAATTTTTAATTCTGAAGATACCGCTTTTAAAAATTCTTCCTTCATCTTTTACCTCCTTACAATTATAATTTACTATGCTTTTTCGCAAAAGTCAATAAAAATATTGCGTTTTCGCAAAAAAGATTGTATATTAGTTGTGTGAGGAGGTTTTTTTATGAGTTTCTTTTCAAAAAATTTAGAGTATTTAAGAAAAGAAAAAGGAATGTCGAGAAATGAATTGGCTGATAAACTTAATGTTAACCAATCTACTATTTCCCGTTGGGAAAACGGAGATATGGGAGTAACTGTTGATAATGCTTATGATGTTGCTAATTTTTTCAATATATCAATTGCAGATTTAACAGGAAAAGATTTAACTCTAAACAACAATAAAAAGTTTGACGAATTAGAACTACTCTTTTCTAAAAATAAAGATATCTTGACAGACGAAGATAAAGAATATATGAGATTTATAATTGAAAAAAGGAAAAGAGAAATTGATAAACAATTAGATGGAGAATAATGAGTATGCTAGTATAGATACTTGAGAGGTATGTAATGAATTTGTATAATTTATTAAAAAAAGAAATAACTCAACAAGAATTACTCAATTATTATAATATAATTATTATCTATGAAGCTTTACCGCAAGGAATAAATGGTGTGGTTTTAAGTTATAGAGGAATAAATACTATTATGATTAATCCTAATTTATCTTATTACAAAAAAAGAAAGACAATTATTCATGAGTTAGCACACATAGAGTTAAACCACTTAAATCAATTAGACAATGATTTATTCGCTTTTAATATTGATAAATATGAAGATGATGCAGACAGATATGTAAAATATTTGTTAGATAGCATTGAAAATGAAAATTAAATAGGACTAAGAGGTGATAAATTTGCTTACTGCTTTTATGTATCTAATTGATGTCATAGTAATTTTCTGGACCATCATATTAGTCATATCGTCCTTAATAGGAACACAAAATTATAATATTTTTTATTTAATAACATTTCTAATTTTTGCTATACTTAATTTCATATCGTTGAAAAAGATAAACAATGAAAATGGAAAAACAGAATTTTATTATTTTAATTTAATAAAAGAATGTTCAAAATTTGTTAAAGAAGAGAAATTTGAAGAATTATACTATTATTTAAGAAAATTGCGGAAGACAAAATGGTATAAAAATATTGATAAAGAAACTTCCATAAGTCCACATAAAAATTTAAATGAATTTTATGATATTGATGAATTTAAAATTGATTATCTCGAAAAATAAAAAAGACCTCGTGCTGGAACACGAAGTCACAAATGAAAAACTACTTAGCTACCAACTAAAACTATAAAATTAATATAGAAGTTTTTCTATACAATGATATAGGAGTTTTTCTATATCATTGTAACATATAATTTAATAAAAAGGAAGTGTTGCAATGAAAATAGCTGCAGT
>CALVKI010000010.1 GCA_944332635.1 uncultured Bacilli bacterium | reverse complement strand
TCTTGTCTTTTTCATTTGTTCTCCTCTCAGTACTGCACGTATTTTCATTATATACTAGCTTTCTTAAAAATGATAGAGAAAAAAAAGACAAGTTTTGTCGAAACTGTCTAATTTGTCTAATTTTCTACTTTTTCTAAAAATATGTCTAATTTTTCTGGCTTTAAACTTAGCCCTCCTAATAAATAACCATCTATTACGGATATTTCTCTTAACTCTTCTATATTGTTTTCGTTTGCACTTCCACCATACAATACTTTTGTATTTGGTAAATGATATTTAATTACATTTACGATTTCTTTTATTTCGTAATTTGTTGGAATTAATCCTGTTCCAATGGACCAGATAGGTTCATAAGCAATTATTACTTTTTCTTTTTCTTCATTTGTTAAATTTTTTAAATCTTCTTTTATCTGTTTTGTAATCACTTCAATATGGCTATTAGTTTCACGTTGTTTTTTTTCTTCTCCAATACAGATAATTGGAGTTATTCCTTCTTTGAGTAATAATTTAACTTTTTTATTTATGTCTTCATCTGTTTCATATTGATATTTTCTTCGTTCAGAGTGACCAACAATACAATATTTTACACCCATTGATTTTAATTGTGCCGCTGATACTTCACCTGTATATGCACCAGATACTGTTTTACTTACATTTTGAGCTCCTAATTCTATATTTGTTACTTTTGCAAATCCTATATATATGTTTGATGGGCACAATATTAATTTCACATTTTTTTTTATTTTATTTAATTCTTCTTTATATTGTAAAAATTCTTCTTTAGTTAAATTACATTTATTGTTTAATGCTATAATCATTTAATCATTTCCTTCTATATTTGATAAGCAATCTTTTTTTCTATATTTCTTGACTTCATGTATACATGCATCCCAGACTCTACTCCTAAATCTTCAAATCTATGAACGGAAAAGTAAGCAATTGGAATTTGTGTTCCTTCTTCTTGTAGTAATACAACTTCTTCCATGCCTAAAGTAGAAAATGCATAATTTTCTGCTTCTTCTAACATTTTTTCTTGCCATTTTGGAGATGTTGTATTATCTATTGTCATTTGACACACTTTTCTGTCTTTTTCTCCTACTAAATGAGCTATCGTTATAATTTTTTTACCACTTAATAAAAGTAATGTCTTTACAATCTCTGGGCGTTCTTGTTCTAGTTGTCTATAGTCTATTTCAGATATCATATTTCTTGTCTTTTGCAAATATTCTGAAGTAGATTTTTTTAAACTATTTCTAGTTTCATACTCTTCTATTAATTTTATATGTTCATCATTATATGCACTAGCAATAATTACTTTTTCTTTCATTCTACTTTATAGCTTCCAATCCGGGTAAAGTTTTTCCTTCTAAATATTCTAGTGTCGCTCCTCCTCCAGTTGATGCGTGGTACACTTTACCTTTGTATCCTGCTGTAGATGCAGCAGCAACTATATCTCCACCACCTAAAATAATTTTAATATTATTATCTACTACAAATTTCAAGATATGATTTGTACCTTGTTTATATTTTTCGAATTCATATACACCTAATGGTCCATTCCACACAGCGATATTCGCTTCTTTTAAGTATTTCTCAAATGATTTTTCTGTATTTGGTCCAATATCCAATCCCATTTCATTATATTCTATATTACTAATGTCTTTTATTCGATATTCTTCTTTCTCACTATATTCTGTTGTTACAGCAACATCTACAGGCAATACTATTTTATTTGGATATTCTTTTATAATTTTTTTACAAAATTCTATATTTTCTACATCTAATAAGGAATTTCCGATTTCATATCCTTCAGCTTTTAAGAATGTAAATGCCATGCCTCCACCAATTAAAATCTTGTCTGCCTTTTTTACAAGATTTTCAATTACACCAATTTTATCAGCAACTTTTGCTCCACCTAATATTACTATAAATGGATGAGTTGGATTATCTAATTCTTTTAAGACAGTTAATTCTTTTTCAATTAAGAATCCTATGCACGATTCCATATTAGAAGCTATTCCTACATTTGATGCATGTGCTCTATGAATTGTACCAAAAGCATCATTTATGAATACATCTCCTAATGATGCCCAATAAGCTCCAAGCTCAGGATCATTTTTACTTTCTTTTTTACCCTCTAAATCTTCATATCTAGTATTTTGTACTAGAATTATATCTTTATTATTCATACTATTAATTGCATTTTCTAGTTTTTCTCCACGTGTTTCATCAATAAATGTTACGGGTTTATTTAATAGTTCTTCTAATTTTTGAGCAACTGGTGCTAAATTATTTTTTACTAAATCAGTTTCTTCTTTTACTCTTCCTAGATGAGAAAACAAGATTACTTTTGCATTTTTATCTAGTGCGTATTGTATTGTCGGTAATGCTGCTATAATTCTGGTATCATCTACTATTTTTCCTTCTTTCATTGGAACATTAAAATCACACCGAATTAACACTTTTTTATTTTCTAAGTTTATATCTTTCATCGTCTTCATGTCAATTTTCTCCTATCTATGTTTAAAATATCATCTTTTTTTAAGCAAAAAAAGAAGTTACCTTCTTTTTATTGTTTCATTAGGTATTTAGCTGTTCTTACCATTTGTGCAGTATAACTCATTTCATTGTCATACCAAGAAACAACTCTAGCTAATTGTTTTCCTTCTACTTCTAAAACACTAGTTGATAATCCATCTACTAAAGAACCACAGTGTCTTCCAATCACATCGCTTGAAACGATTGGATCATCTGTATATTGTAAAGTTTCATTTTGTGCATCTTTTAATACTTCATTAATTTCCTCAGCTGTTGTATTCTTTTTAAATTCAAGCACTAAATCTATTACTGAACCTGTTGGTACTGGTACACGCATTGCTGCTCCATCTAATTTTCCATCTAAGTTTGGACAAACTTTACCAATTGCAGATGCTGCTCCAGTTGATGCTGGAACTATATTGGCAGCACATGCTCTACCACGACGAGCTTTGATTCCCTTTTTATGAGGTACATCTAATGTAGCTTGGTCATTTGTATAGGCATGAACTGTAGTCATATATCCTTTTACAATACCAAAGGCTTTATCTAACACGTCTACTACAGGTGCTAGACAATTTGTAGTACAGCTCGCTGCTGAAATAATTTTTTCGTCTCCATTTAAAATCGTATGGTTAACATTGTATACGATTGTTTTAATATTTCCTTTTGCTGGTGCTGAAATAATAACTTTTTTGGCACCAGCATTAATGTGGGCAATAGCTTTTTCTTCTGATGTAAATTTACCAGTACATTCTAATACTACATCAACATCTAAATTCTTCCATGGTAGATTAGCAGGGTCTGTTTCAGCATATATTTTTATACTTCTATTTCCTACTACAATATTATCTCCTTCACTATAAATTTCATCAATTCTATAGTTTCTATGATTTGTATCATATTTTAATAAATATGCTAATTGCTCAGCATCTGTTAAGTCATTAATAGCCACAACTTCAAAATCCGGATCTTCTTCCATTAAGCGAAATGCAAGTCTTCCTATTCTTCCAAAACCATTTATTGCAACTCTTACCATTTCTATTCCTCCTTTATTTTCATTATATAGTTTTCTATTTTTTGTTTCAATATATTCATATGTTTTTGACACTTTTTTGTCGTAAAAAAATATCCACATATTCTGTAGATATTTAGTTTTTTATTCATGAAAACAACTTCCACCAATAAATTCTCTTAGTATTGAATCTTGTGGTATTACATCAGCAGGGATAGGCAAAAATAACCTTAAAAATTCTATCATCCTTTTTGCTTCAGCATAATATGGTGAATCTTGTGGAACTGCATATAATAATGGTTCTACATAAGTTTTTAAAACACCTATTTCATAGATTAAGGCTGAATTGAATGTAAAATCCGCATCATCTTGATATGGAAAGATATAACTCTCTTCTCCTTTTCTTACACTATGCCAAACTTTTAATGTATGCTCTACATTGTTATTTCTAGTACGGTTATCTCTTACCATTCTTCTTAACATTCTATTATCTGTTGTGGATACACGATTATGGTTGTCAATATTTAATTCTGTTAATGCAGATATGTATATTTTATATTTTTTATTTCTTGGAATATTAGTTAGAATCCTTGTATCTAAAGCATGAATTCCTTCTATTAATAAAACATCTTCTTTTCCTAAGTTCATTTCACTTTTATATTCTTTTTTTCCTAAAGGAAAATTATATGTTGGAATCTTGATAGTTTTTCCACTGAGTAATTCTTCTATCTGTTTATCAAATAATTTTAAATCAATAGCTTCTAAACATTCATAATCAGGATTCCCATTTTCATCGATTGGATTTTCATTACGTTCTACAAAATAATCATCCATTGATAATACTCTAGGATGTAATCCAAAACTTTCTAGATACATCCTTAATTTTCTTGAAGTTGTTGTTTTTCCCGATGAAGAAGGACCAGCCATTAAAACTATTTTTATCTCTTTTCTTCTCTTATTAATTTCTTTTGCTAAGTTCAGTAACCGATTACTTTGTAATGTTTCATCTATGCGAATTAAATCATTAATTTTTCCTAATGACACTAATCTATTTAAATCAACAGAATTTTCCACACCTATAATCTTAGCCCAATCTCTATATTCTTGAAAAACCTCAAACATATGTGGATGGTGTTTATAAGTTGGGATTTTATCTGGTTGAAAAACAGTTGGAAATTGCAATACAAATCCATTTTCTTTTATATATGTTAAATCAAAATCTTTTACTTTTCCTGTTGATGTTGGCATGTGATTATAAAAATAATTATAACAATTTCCTAATCTATATAAAGTTACATATCCATTTGTTGTATATGATAATACACCGGCTTTGGAATCATCATTTTTACTTTTAAAATATTTTATTGCTTCTGATCTATCTACGGTGCTCCTAATGATAGGAGTGTCAGCATCAATTATTTTTATCATCGTTTCTTTTATATTTTTAATTTTATTTTCAGTTAATTTAAATGTTGTTTCTATATAAACGCCTTTATCTAATGAATGCTGGACAATAATGTCTGCATTTTCACCAAATAATTTTTTTACCGCATAAAGTAATACATAGGTAAGTCCACTGATATGTGTACTATTTCCTTCTTTTGACGTTAAATCTAAAAATTCGATTACAGAATATTCTTCTATTGTCTTTGTTAATTCTTTTAATCTGTTATTAACTTTTGCTAATAATATAGGATACTTAAAATGTTTTTGAAATTCCGTAGAAATTTCTTCTAATGTCATTCCTTTACTTATTTGATATTTTTTACCTTTTATTTCCACTTCAATTGTTTCTATCATTTCTTTCACCCTCTATATTTTCTCTTATTATTATATCATACTTTGTCGTTTTAGAATATGCATATTTTTTTTGCTTTACACTTATACTAAAACTAGGTGATTTAGATGAGTTTAGTTCCTGTTGTTATTGATAAAGAGTTTGATGGTGAACGTAGTTATGATATTTTTTCTAGATTATTAAAAGAACGTATTATATTTATTAGTGGGGAAATTAATGATTCTTTAGCAAATACCGTTGTTGCTTCCTTGCTTTATTTAGATTCAATTAATCATAATGACATTTCTATTTATATTAATTCTCCAGGTGGTAGTGTTTCGTCTGGATTCGCAATTTATGATACAATGCAATTTATTGCTAGTGATGTTTCTACTATTTGCATTGGTATGGCAGCTAGTATGGGGGCCTTTTTACTTTCTAGTGGTACTCCTGGCAAAAGATATTCTTTGCCAAATGCAGATATTATGATTCATCAACCTTTAGGAGGAGCTGAAGGTCAAGCTAGTGATATTAAAATTGCAGCTGACAGAATTATCTTACTTCGCAAAAAATTAAATAAAATTCTATCCAAAAATACTAAAAAGCCTTTAAAAAAAATAGAAAAAGATACTGAAAGAGACTATTATTTAGATGCAGATGAAGCCGTTTTATATGGTTTGATAGATAAAGTAATTAAAAAATAGTGATAATAAAGTTACATTATAAGTCATTAAATCAATACAGTAAAAAGATATGTAGTCAAATGTTAATGAAAAATGTTTGAGTTTTTACATTAAATATTTATATGAAATTTTAAGTGAAAATATAATATACAATATTGAAAGAATGAAAAGCCAAATATTACAAATAAAAGTCCAGTAAGATATTACTAAAATTTTAGTAATTTAATTCAGTATAATTAATGTCATAGGTAAATTATTTTAAGTTATTTTGTTAAAAACAACTTTCTTTTAAGAAAATAAACAATACTATGAGTGTACATTATATTTTGGTGTTCAAAATAAAAAAAGAAACTATCATAAGTTTCAAATAACGTGTATAGATGTCGTTAACATAAATTTTCATACACGAAAATGATTTTTTTCGTGTGGATTTTTTTATAAATGTTTATCGAATAGTGTTCACATCATAAAATTGAATTATGGTTTTAACCAATCGTTTTTTTATAATGTTTCTATTCTTATTAATTGTTTTATTGATAGTTCTATTTTTTTTCTAAATTTTTAAATCTGATTGCTAATTCTTTAATCTTTCTAAATCTATGATTTAATCCTGATTTTGTAATCTTAATCCCAGTTTCTATGGAAATAATTTCACTTAATTCTTTCAACGAAGCCTCTGGATATTTCTTTCTATATTCTAGAGCTTGTTGTGTTTTTTCATCTAATAAGCTTTTTCCTAAGTTTTCTTCTATAATTACAATGTCATCTAATTGAGCTGTTGCTGTTGCGACTATTTTATCCATATTAGCTTGTTCGCAATTATTTAAACGATTAGCTTGATTTTTTTGATTACGATAAATTCTTTGGTTTTCAAAATATAGCACTGCATTATTTGCTCTGATAATTTTTAAGTAATCACTAATTTTATCTGCCTCTTTTATATATAGCATATACCCTTTATCTCTTGTTAATATTTTTACATTTAAATCAAATAGATTTAATAATTTTTGAACAAAGACTGCTTCGCTCGGTTCTTCTATTAAAAGTTCCATATGGTATCTTGATGTTTTTGGATCATTTATACTTCCAGAACTTAAAAACACACCCTTTAAATATGCTCTTATCTCTTCATTAGCTCCTATAATGTATTGTGGTGGTATATGCAGATAATTTCCCTTTTTATCTTGATAGCCAATATCTTCTAAAATAAAGTCTTTTTTTTCTTCAATTGTTAATACAAATAAATCTTTTTTACTGAAATTTAGGCTATCTTTTATTTCTTTTTTTATATTCACCTCATATAAAGTTTCCATTTGCTGTTCTATTTTATCACATATTAAAGGATTTTCTGTTGTTAATTGAAACCCATTTAAAGTATGATGTCCATTATTTCTAATATACCCCGACAATTCAGCGATTATTTCAGATTTGGAACCAATGTTTTTAGATATTTCTTCTTTTATATCTGTCGTATATGACATTTAATTCCTCATTAAATAATTAAACACCAAAGAGCTTAACTTCAAACTATTATGTCTTAAAGTATTATCTTCTATTGTGATTAAGTCTTCTTCTATAAGTTCTGTTCCAAGATTCTCAATAGCTGTATAATCAATTTTTACTGGATCTTTTTGTTCAGCTGTAGCATATTTTTCGGCTATTTTCTTTTCAATTTTTGTATTACTTGCAATAACTACATCAATTTTTCTAAAATCTAAATACTTATTTAATAATTTTATATGATCACTAACTGTAAAATTATCTGTTTCACCTGGCTGAGTAACAGCATTACATAAATACATTATTGGAGCTTTAGTTTCCTTTAATGCGCTTTTTACTTCATTGCAAATTACATTTGGTAAAATACTAGTGTAAAGACTACCCATGCTAAATACAATTAGATCGGCATTTTGAATTGCATTTATTACTTCAGGTAACACTTTTGGTTCTTCTTTATAATATATTTTTTGAAATTGGTGATGGGATTGTGTAATTTCTTCTTCTCCTTCAATAACGTTTCCATCTTTATCTAATCCCATCAATGTTAAAGAAGAATCTTCTGATATAGGTAAGACTGTATGTTTAACGTCAAATAATTTACATAATGAAGAAATTGATGCCTTTAATGAACCTGTTATATCTAGCATCGCCGTTAATATCAAATTACCTACGGCATGTCCATTTAGATCACTTGATGTATTAAATCGATATTCTACCATTTTTTTTATTGGGTCATCTATTTCTGATAATGCTGTAATAACCTTTCTAATATCTCCTACAGCAGGAGTATTAAACTCTTTCCTTAACTTTCCTGTTGATCTTCCATTATCTGATACGGTAATAACGGCTGTAATATCTAATGGGAAATCTTTTAATCCTTTTAATAGATAAGAAATTCCTGTTCCTCCTCCAAAAACTACAATTTTTTTATGCATTTTTTCCCTCCTATTTACACATTATATAATTCCTGTTCTGTTTTTTTTATACTCTTAATAAAAATTATTATTCCCGAAATAATAAAAATCACTGACACAAACTGAGCTATTTTTAATGGTCCTAGCATTAATGAATCTGTTCTCATAGCCTCTATAATAAATCTAATAGCTCCATACCAAATTAGATAAAAACTAGTTAATTGACTTATTTTTAATTTTTTATATTTTCGTATTATTAGCATTGCTAAAAAACCAAATAAGCACCACATAGATTCATAAAAGAATGTTGGCTGACGGTAGTCTCCTAAAATATACATACCACTAATTATAAAATCTGGTATTCCATGTGATTCTAATTTTTCTGCTGTTGTTACTGGACCATAGGCTTCACTATTGAAAAAATTTCCCCATCTTCCAATTGCTTGAGCAATAATTAATCCCACAACGATGATATCTAGCATTTTCCATAAGTTTACTTCATGTTTTCTACAATAATAAATTACAAATAGTAACCCAGCAATAATACCTCCATGAATTGCAAGTCCTCCATTCCAAACCTGTAAAATTTCTATTGGATTATTCATATAGTAGGATAAGTTAAATAGAACATAATAAAGTCTCGCTCCTATAATACCAAAAATAATTGTATTAAATGTCAAATTTACTAAAAAATCTTCTTCAATTCCTTTTTTTTTCGCTTCTTTATAAATTACTATGCAGGCTATTAGCATTCCTATGAAAATAAATATTGAATACCAATATATTTGAATTGGTCCTAAATCTAGCGCTACTTTTTCCATACATTACCTCTTTTTTATAAGATTTTTTTTAGAAACTGTCCAGTGTAAGATTCTTTCACCTTAGATACTTCTTCTGGTGTTCCAGTGGCAACAATTTGTCCACCTTCGTCTCCACCTTCTGGTCCTAAATCAATAATGTAATCAGCAACCTTAATTACATCTAAGTTGTGTTCAATTACTACTACTGTGTCTTTATTATCTACTATTTTCTGCAAAATTGCAAGTAAGCGCTTAATATCATCTGTATGTAATCCCGTTGTAGGTTCGTCTAGTACAAATAATGTTTTACCCGTTGCTTTTTTTTGTAATTCTTTTGCTAACTTTACACGTTCTGCCTCTCCACCAGATAAAGTTGGTGCACTTTGTCCTAATTTTATATAACCTAGACCTACATCTTCTAGCACCTGGAGTTTATTTTTTATTTTTGGAACATTTGAGAAGAATTCTAAAGCTTCAGAGACTCTCATATCTAGTACTTCTGCAATATTTTTTCCTTTATACTTTATGTTTAAAGTCTCTCTATTATACCTAGTTCCATGACAAACCTCACATGGGACATAAACATCTGGTAAAAAGTGCATTTCTATCTTTTTCACACCATCTCCACGACATGCTTCACATCTTCCACCTTTTACATTAAAGGAAAATCTGTTCTTTTCAAATCCGTACATTTTTGCTTCTTTTGTCGTTGTAAAAAGAGTACGAATATCATCAAATACTCCAGTATATGTTGCTGGATTTGAACGTGGTGTTCTACCTATTGGGTTCTGCGAGATGGCAACTAATTTATCAATATTATCTAATCCCAAAATCTTTTTATGCTTTCCAGGACGTTCTTTTGAATTATATAGTTTAGAAGCTACTTCTTTACAAAGTATCTCATTTACTAAACTACTCTTTCCACTTCCGGATACTCCAGTTATACATGTAAATGTACCTAGTGGAATATCAACATCAATATTTTTTAAATTGTGTTCTGCGGCACCTTTTATTTTTAAGAACTTTTTATTCCCTTTTCTTCTTGTATTTGGTACATCAATACATTTCTTTCCACTCAAATATTGTCCTGTTAAGCTATTTTCATTTTTCATAACTTCTTCTGGTGTACCAGCTGCGACAATTTGTCCACCATGATCACCCGCTCCAGGTCCAATATCCACTAAATAATCACATGCTAACATTGTATCTGTATCGTGTTCTACTACAATTAGTGTGTTTCCTAAGTCTCGCATTTCTAACATAGAATTAATTAATTTTTCGTTATCCCTTTGATGCAATCCAATACTAGGCTCGTCTAAAACATATAAAACACCTGTTAAATGTGATCCAATTTGCGTTGCTAATCGAATACGTTGGGCTTCTCCACCGGATAAGGTGCCAGCACTTCTGCTTAAAGTTAAATATTCTAATCCTACATTTTTCAAGAAATGTAATCTATCTTGTACTTCTTTAATAACAAGTTTTGCAATTTCCTTCTTTTCTTCTGATAACTCTAAATTATCAAAAAATGGAATTAATTCTTTTATACTCATTGTCGTTACTTCATATATATTTTTCCCGTTTACCTTTACGGATAACACGTCGTCCGTAAGTCGTGCTCCATGACAAGTTTCGCAGGTGTGTTCTACCATATAGTTTTCTAACCAATCTCTAATCCATGTAGAACTGGTTTCCATATATCTTCTTTCTAAATTATTAATAATCCCTTCATAGAAGTCTTTACTATTATATTTATTACCACTTTTAGAAGAATATTGAAAATGAATTATTTCGTCCGAACCATAAAGAATGACATCCTTTTGCTTTTTAGTTAAACTTTTCCACGGTTTTGTCATATCAATCTTATAATGCTTGCATACACATTCTAGCTTTTGATAATCTAAACCTTCCGGATCATCTGTTAATGTTTTGATGCATCCTTCTCTAATAGATTTATCTTTATCTGGTATTACTAAATCTGCATCTATTTGCAATTTTATTCCTAAACCTTTGCAATCTGGACAAGCCCCATATGGAGCATTAAAACTGAATATTCTAGGTTCTAATTCTGGTAATGAATATTCGCAGTATGGGCAAGCAAATGATTCAGATAAAACAATTTCTTTTTTATTTTCCCCAAGCACATCTACTACAACTTTTCCTTCTGCTAACTTTGTAGCGGATTCAATCGCCTCAAAAATTCTTGATCTTATTCCCTCTTTAATAATTAAGCGGTCAATAATAACATCCATTTTATGTTTTTTATTTTTATCTAATACTATTTCTTCAGATAAATCCATCATTTCTTCATCTATTCTTACTCTGATATAACCTTCTTTGCGTAATCTTTCTAATAAATCTTTCTGTGTTCCTTTTTCTCCATGCACAACTGGAGCCATAACAATTATTTTTGTTCCTTCTGGATATTCTAATATTTTATTAGTCATTTCTTCAACACTTTGACTTGATATAGGAATATTGTGATTAGGGCAATATGGCACACCAGCGCGAGCAAAGATAAGCCTCAAATAATCATATATTTCTGTTACAGTTCCAACTGTTGATCTAGGATTATTATTAGTTGTTTTTTGATCAATACTAATAGCTGGGGATAATCCTTCGATACTATCAACATCTGGTTTTTCACTTCCACCCAAGAATTGTCTAGCGTATGCAGATAAACTTTCCACATATCTTCTTTGACCTTCTGCATAAATAGTATCAAAAGCAAGACTACTTTTTCCACTTCCTGATACCCCAGTCATAACAATTAGTTTATTTTTGGGTAATTCTATATTTACATTTTTTAAATTGTTTTCTCTTGCACCTTTTACAATAATTTTATCCATATATTTCACCTGCCACATATTATAACATATTTTTTATTTTTTTTATTCAAATTTTGCATAATTATTTTATAGCAAAAAACATTTGTTCGTCAATTAAACAAAAAAAAGAAAGATTATTTTTTTCCTTTTCCTAATTCGGTTTCTATATGTTCTCCTGCTGGAATTTGAAAACCTATCCCTTTTACTAAGATATCGTAGTAAGTGTCCTTTGGTAATGTGTCTGACATTGTTGAAACTAGACTATCTAACTTATCTGATGTTCTCTTTTCCTTTTTCCTCAAATATTCATTTTCTTGTTGTAAATAATACATTGTTTTACATAAACTATCTTGGTGGTTTAACAATTCTATTACTTCTTGGCTTTTTGGAGTCACCCCTTCATACTCTACACTTTTATCTAACCTTTTAATTATTTCTTCTGGAGATATTTTCATTTTATTATAGTAATGTAACGTTGTGTTAAAAAACATATTATCTTGTTGATAAGGGTGCTTTTCTGTTTGTTTTTTATTGTGGAGGCTATTATTTAAGCTGCATATTATTGAAATACAGATTGGTGCTTTTGCTAGTGATGAGTCTAATAAGTATTCCTTAATTGAGTGTGTTCCACTTCCATTGAAATAGCATATCTTGCTTGTCAGAGAAATTGGTAGTTGATCTATTTTCTTTTGACCATCTTCTAATCTTTCTTGTAACGATTCTATCAATGGTGTCCATATTTCACTATCATTCACATCAATAAATGTAGTACATGAAGCATTTATTTCACTAACATCAGACATTGTTGCTATAGCAACTACTGATATTTGGGATAAAATGTTATTTTGTTCTTCTTGACTATATCCTAATTCTTCCATTCTTTTTTTTGTTTGTTTTTCAGCTTCTAAATATGTTTCCGTTCCATTACAATAGGTTAGTATATTGATGTTTCTAAACTTATTTTTTACTTGCTCTTCTGTTAATCTTTTTCCTTCTTCTTCTAATAATGGAAAAAATTGTGTTTCCGCTAATTCCTGACCTGGATTTTTATAATGTTCATCTGATTGGAAAGTCATTCCTAAAAAATGCACAGGAAAATCTTTAATATCATAACCAGCTCCAATTTCTTCTGTTGTTCTTAATCTGGCGGCTTGCATTCCTTCTCTTATTATTCCAAAAACAGATTTAGGATGCATAGTTTGAGCTGAGATACATAATAAGCACGGTTCCTCTCCTATTAAAGATTTATTCTTTTCTCTTTCTACAATCCCTAATAAATTATTTTGTGTTTTTGATACCTTTTCATATATTTTTAACATTTTATATCCCTTTCCTTAAACGTGCATGATTGGCACAGAGCTTCACTTGGCTTTCTATCTTGAAATGATTTTTTTAATTTTTTATATCTTTCCTTTTTTTGAATTTCTTCTATTGTTTCATTAAATATATTTCCTAAATTAATAATGCTATCACTATCAAGACAACATGGTACTACTGTTCCATCTACTAAAATTGCCAGTTGAGTTTTTAGCCCATGACAATATCCACAACTCTTGTGATTTGTAATTTCTGGCCATTTAAACTCATTATCTTTATCCACATATATTGTGGAAGAAATCTTTACATTGTTTTCTGTTTTTAATTTTTCCACTGTTTCTGTGGATAAATTATAATATCTTTCTAATTTTTTCACTGTTTTTATAGACTTTTCATCTAATTTATTATCTTTTAATGTCCATAATCGGTAAATAATCACAGTATTTGGGGATAATTTTTCTACATTTTTAAATATTGCTTCTTCATAGTTAGGAATGTTTTGTTCACAATGAAGAGAAAAATTTATCTTATGTAATGATTTACAGTCTTTTAATTTTTCTACTAACGTAGGAAATAAAATTCCGTTTGTTGTTAAATTTACATTTACGTTATATTTTTCAGCAATTCGTAAAAAATTGATTATTTTTGGATGTAATAAAGGTTCGCCTTTAACATGAAGATAAATTACTTTGGTTACTTTTGATATTTGTTTTAGAATGTGTTCAAATTCTTTTTCTTCCATAAATCGTTTTTGTTTTCTTATTGGTGAACAAAATGAACAATTAAGATTACAAATATTAGTTATTTCTATATATACTTTTTTATACTTATCCATACTAGTTTCCTGATTTCATTTCAAAAAGAATATCTCTTAATTCCATTGCACGTTCAAAGTCTAATGCTTTTGCTGCTTCTCTCATCTCTTGCTCAATTGCCTCCACTGTTTTAGCAAATTCTTTTTTCGTCATCTTCTTTGGCTTTTCTACTGTTTTCTCATCTACGTTACTAATTACTTCTCTAATTTCTTTATTAATAGTTTTAGGTGTAATTCCATGCTTTTCATTATATTCTTCTTGAATCTTTCTACGTCTCGCTGTTTCTTCTATTGTTTCTTTCATAGAGTCAGTAATTTTATCTCCATACATGATAACATGACCATTAGCATTTCTCGCACAACGTCCTACTGTTTGAATTAGGCTTCTAGTACTACGTAAGAATCCCTCTTTATCAGCATCTAGTATAGCAATAAGTGATACTTCTGGAATATCAATTCCTTCACGTAATAGGTTTATTCCAACAACCACGTCATATTTTCCTACACGTAAGTCATGAATTATTTGAAGTCGTTCTAGTGTTTTGATTTCAGAATGAAGATAAGCCACTTTGATATCTAATTCTTTTAGATAATTTGTTAATTCTTCTGACATTCGTATTGTTAGTGTTGTAACTAATATTCTTTCATTCTTTTCAATTCTATCTTTAATTTCACCAACTAAATCATCAATTTGTCCTTCTGTCTTTCTAACTTCAATTGTTGGATCTAATAATCCAGTTGGACGAATGATTTGTTCTACAAATTTTCCACCTGTATGTTTAAGCTCTAAATCTCCTGGTGTTGCTGATACGTAAATTGCTTGATTAATTTTCTTTTCAAACTCATCATACATTAATGGTCTATTGTCCAATGCACTAGGAAGTCGGAAGCCGTACTCAACAAGATTCATTTTTCTTGCTCTATCACCATTATACATTCCTCTTACCTGTGGTAGTGTAACATGTGATTCATCTACTACTAATAAATAATCTTGTGGAAAAAAATCCATTAATGTTGTCGGAGTTTCCCCTTTTTTTCTACCTGCCATTGGTGCAGAATAATTTTCAATTCCTGAACAAAAACCTGTTTCTTCTAACATTTCAATATCATAGTTTGTTCTTTGTTCTAGTCTCTCTGCAGCTAATAATTTATTATTTTCTTTTAGCTCTTGTAATCTTTCTTTTAATTCTTCTTTAATACGAATGATTGCTGCTTTTAACTTATCATCACTTACAACAAAATGACTTGCAGGAAATAAGCTAACATTTTTTTTATTAGAGATTATTGCTCCAGTTAAAGTATCTATTTCACTAATTCTATCTATTTCATTTCCAAAAAATTCTACTCGATATCCTGTTGTATTTTGATAAGCTGGTATTATTTCTATAATATCACCACGAACTCTAAATGTTCCACGTTTAAAATCTAAGTCGTTTCTTTCATACATCATTTCTACTAGTTTCGCTAAAATAGCGTTTCTTTCAACTTCTTCGCCAACAGATAGCGTTAACATTTTATTTCTATATTCATCTACTTCTCCAATACCATAGATACAAGAAACACTCGCAACAACAATTACATCATCACGCGACAATAAACTACTAGTAGCAGCATGACGTAATTCATCAATCTCATCATTGATAGAAGAATCTTTTTCAATATATGTATCAGTTGAAGGGACGTAAGCTTCTGGTTGATAATAGTCATAATATGAAACAAAATATTCCACTCTGTTTTCCGGAAAAAGTTCTTTTAATTCTGAGTATAATTGCCCTGCTAATGTTTTATTATGCGCAAGTACTAATGTCGGTTTGTTGACTTCTTTTATTACATTTGCAATTGTAAATGTTTTTCCGGTACCAGTCGCTCCCAACAGCACTTGTTCTTTTTTTCCCTCTTTAATACCTTTTACTAATTCATTAATAGCTTTAGGTTGATCTCCAGAAGGTTTAAATTTGGATACTAATTTAAACATATTTTTTCTCCTTTCTTAATTATACCTTAATTGATAATATAAGATTTATTTTTGGTAGTTATATGATATAGATTATTTTATTTACTGCTTTACTGTTTGTACATACTGATTATATTTTAATGAAATATATCTTATTAGTTAAAATCAAATAATACTATAATTACAAGTTCAGAATTTCATGTATCATATACACACTTTTTCTACTGTTGTAACAAAGTAAATTATAGATATCAAAATAGAAGATATGTTCTTTTAAAATAACAATCTATCAACTAGTTTATTTGGTTTTTATCTGATACTATTGAGTGAAGTTTTCATAGTAATAAATAAACTCTTCATATTATAATAATCTGAGATATCAATTTATCTAAAAATGTATTAATTTTTTCATACTGGTAATATCACACTCAATTCATTGCTATTATATCTAACTAATTTAGCAATGTCTAGTATGTAATAAACCTTTATTTTGATTTTAATCTTCTTATATAAATGACATGAAAAATAAGTATTTTCTTTTGTAATCTCATTTAAAAATCTTTACTTTTCTATCACTTTTATTTATAATGGAAGAACACGTAAGGAGGCGAATATAGTGAAAAATAATAAACAACATACTTTTGGTACTTATAATTTTCTTTTGATAGATGAGATGATAGCTGAGAATGTCCAAAATCTTCTAAAAGGTCATATGTCTGTTACTTGTAGTTCTATGAAAATTGTTCCTCAATCAAATCTTCAAGAATTTCGAAATTTACTAGAAAGCATACAAAATATACCCACTTTATATATTTCTCAATCTCCAGAAAGATTAATTTTAGCATATAATTTAGGTATTGATACATGCTTTTTAAATAATGGAACTAATGATATTGGTGCTTTTAATAATACTTATGAAGTTCCTTTTACAAAGCGTTTAACAAGATAAAATACTATAATTATAATTATGAAGTTGTAAAATAAATGTAGGCAAAATATGTCTACATTTTTTACAATTACAATAAAATTGTAGGTATAACAATATGGCAAGAATAAGAAAAGAACCTAGTAGGTATTGAGCAAAAAAAAAGAAAAATTAAAATTAATTAAAGAAGTTTTAAATGGTGGATCATCCTTAAAAAACAAAAAGAAACCTGAAAATCATTTATGCAAATATTCAAACGAAAAAAAATTAACAGAAATAGAATAACTAAAATATGAAAATATGAGATTAAAGATTTAGAACGAACGAGAAAAAAGGTTATCTAGTGAAAGCAGATGGTACAGTTGTAGTAGGCGAGAAATTGGATGGTATGTATCTGATAATTTAGTACACAATATTTGCAAAATACTAAAAATTAGAAGTAAAGCAAAATATTATAATCATTTATAAAAAAACAGGTGAAGAATCAATAAAATATCCTAATCTTATAAATAACAATTGGAAAACTTATCGACCTTTTGAGAAAATAACGTCCGATATAAAAACGATTTGGTTTAAAAAACAAAGATATGATTGGACATATTACGTAGATGCATTTGATGATTCTATAATAGGATCAGATATTAAACCTTTTTATCATGGAGTAAGTATGTCTAATCATAGAAATGCTTTAAATAATATGTTACAAAATAAAGTAAAAAGAGGATATAAAAGCCAAGAAACTATTTTTCACTCAGATCAAGGCACAATATATTCCTCATTGGCATTTAATAATGCACATAAAGATTATAACATAATTAGGTCTATGTCGAGAATCGGTATACCAACAGGTAATCCAATTATTGAATCAAAAAATGGTTGGTTTATGAAAGAAATGTACATTGATTTTAATCAAGAAGACTTTCGAAACTGTTGAAGACTATATAAATTTAATTATATATGATCATAATTATCTAAGACCTAGTTTTTCATTAGATTATAAAACCCCAATTGAGTATAGACATCAATCAGGGTTTGAATAAGTGTTTTTTATTATCTACTTTTAATTGACAACTTCAACTATGATTAGGATTTTTTATTTATGATAATTTAATAATATTTGATTTCTTTTTTGTTGATATACTGATAATATTTTCTTTTTTGTTTCTTTAGGATTTTTAGAAAATTCACTCCCAGGAATCCACAATTTTTCTTCTTCTATTCTGTTTAAATCTTCCATAATTTTATATTTGTGAAAGTCATCATACAAAGTTTCTGATATACTATATGTTCTTATTTTAGTATCCATAATATTTTGTATTAGCATTGGACTTAATTGACTAGTTCCTCTTCTCATTTGTTCTAATAAATTCACTACATCTTGAATATTAATTCTCGTACAACAAGTAAAATATACTAAATCATTAAATAAATCAAGCCAAGCTCCAGTAATCCCATATCCTCCCCCATAAACCCTTCTATCTACTCTTTCTACAATACTTGGATATGTCTTTTTCATGTTATTAATACTGTTGTCCATTATCAAGTCATAGTAAATATTATCACATACTAATGCTATACTATTAAGTTTTCTTATCTTTTCAGAATTAATTATCAAGTTTTTTATATTCAAAAAGCTATTTTGATTTTTTAAGTGCTTTCTTGAAATATTATACGGAGTATCCCTCAAAATGGTTGTATTAATTAACTGTCTTATTCTTCTTATTGTAAAATAATAATGATGGTTAATAGTTCTAGAAAAGTATACATAATGACTTTCCTCATCTTCAAATCTATTTGTTCTAATATTATAATATTCAAAACTATTATGACCTTGAAATCTATAAAATTCGTGGGCATTATCTTGCTCTAATAGTTTTTGAACCGTTTCATATGTTGTTATTTTTATCACTTTCTTTCTTTTTAGAACATATTCTATCTATTTATTATGTTTAACCTTGAAATATTTTTGTTCATATGCCTTTAATAAAAAAGACAATTATTTTTCTTAGATTAACTTCATATATGTCTTTAGTATTCTTTATTTATTGCTTTAATGTTTTCCCTATTTTCACTTGTTTTTCATAATAACGAATATTTTTTATTATGTCAATACAATTTACACTTTCGACTTTTTATATAAAAAGAGAACACATTTATTGTATAACTATAGTTGAAGAATGTCTTTTCTTTTTTATCTTTTATAATATAGCCAAAAAAGAGGATAAGATATGTTCGTTTGCGATTGGTAATAAATTAACAACGGAAATTGATATACTTTTTTTCGTTGTGAAAAATTGATACCTATAGGTGAATCTTTGAGAAGAAATAGGGAACATAGTTCAGATTTAGAAAAATTATAAATACAGTTAAACTAAAAAAGAAAGTAAAATCATGTATAAAAAATGAAGTTGTGAGATAAATATAAATGGTAAAAATAAACTGAACTTCAAAAGTTGGGCGGTTTATAAATAGTATCTAATTAAAGGATTGTAATCTGCAAATTACAGGTTACAATCCTTCTCTTTGTTTCTATCATAGTTATAATAATAAATATAACCATATATATTTCTGTTTTAAGTTTTCCATCATACTAATTTTTTTAGATATACTTTGAACAAGTCCATGATTTTTTTATTTTTGTTGGTTCTATAATTGTAAATGATGTGTAATAAAATTATATTTTTTATTTTAATTTGGTACATATTTAAAAGGATTAATGATATGTGATGTATACTGACTATATGTTCCGTTGTATACCCATCCATAATCTTCTGACATTTCTAAATGTAAGTGACAACCACTAGAGTTTCCTGTTGAACCTACGTATCCAATGACATCACCAATACCTACATTTTGTCCTACACTAACATTATATCCTTGTAAATGTGCATATTGAGAGAATACCAATCGACCATTATAATTATGGACTATTAATACCATTTTAGCTCCCCAAGCATCTAATGTGTTTCCGACATAATATACTCTACCTGTTGCTACAGAATATATCGGAGTACCACATCCTGCGGCATAGTCAACGCCTTTATGTCCATTACCATAATACCAACTTATTCTTCCTCCTACAATTGGTCGTCTAAAACCATTAGCTCCAATAATTGCACCTGCACCTCCGTCAGAATTTCCTCCACCTCCAGAAACTGGTGGTTTATCACAGGTTACTCCTATAACATCGTTTGATTTACATCCTTTACTCTTATAGTAATCAACTTGCTTTTGGTAGTATTCTATTTGTCCTTTAGTACTTGGGATAGTTCCTTCTATTTCTCTATTTTCTGTTTCTATTCTTTCCTTTTCAGAGTTTAGTTCCTTTTTCAAATCAGCTAACTCATCATTCTTTTTATCTAACTCCTCTGTTTTCTGCTGATTTTCTTGAATTAATTTTTCTAAATCATCCATAATTTCTTTATTATAGTCAGTCAGCTGTTCCACCACAGAAACACGATAAATCATATCTGTAATGCTATCTGCTTCAAATATATATTCTAAATATGTATTTTCATTGCTAATAACTTGAAAATATTGAACTAATCTTTTACTTTCTTTTTCTTTGTCTTTTATTTCTTCATTACTTTTCTCAATTTCAATCTTTAAATTTTCTATTTCTTCTTCTGCTTTTGTGATTTCAACTTCTATATCTACAATTTTTGCTTTTATTTCGGCTACCTCTTCATCATTTTTTGCCATTTTTGCTTCTTTTTCTTTTAGTTCTTTAGTATATTTTTCTACCATATCTTCATATTCTTTAAGTGTTACAGCTTGTGTTGCAGATGGTAAAATTAATACACCTATACACAATAAAACTATTATTAATTTTATTTTCTTCATATTACACCTTTAAATACTTTCTTACAGCTCCAGCACTACCAATCATACCAACAATTATACCAATAATAATAACTATTAAAGATGCTTGATAAATAAATGGTTCTGGCTGAATTAATTCGATTAATTGAGTAAATAAATGACCTTCAAAATGATTATAGAATGCTAAATATCCATAAGTTATCAATACTACTGGGATGATTGCTCCAAAAAAACCTAAAATCATTCCTTCAATAATAAATGGTACTTTAATCGCAAAGTTACTAGCTCCTACTAATCTCATAATTCCAATTTCTCTTTTTCTTGAGAAAATTGTTAACTTAATAGTATTAATAATCAAGAAAATTGTTACAATTACTAAGGCTATTACTACACCATAAGCTACTTTTTCTATTGACGAAAAAGCATTAACTAATCTTTCTACCATTCCTTCTCCATATTGAACAGTATCTACTTTTTCCATTTTTTTCAATGCATCAGCTGTTTTGCCCATATTATCTACATTGTTTACTTTTATTTTGAAAGTGTCTCTTAATGGATTTTCATCATTTTCCCAGTCTTTCATTACAGAATTAAAAACATCATTTTCTTCCATCATATCTTTTCTTACTGCATTTTTACTTTCAAAAGTATATTTTGCAATATTTTTTTTTGTATCTAGAAGTTGCTTCATTTGATTGATGTCTTCTTCTGTAGCATCATTATCCATAAACACAACTATTGTTAAATCTTTTTCTATTTCTTTAGTAAAATTTTGAACATTAAACGATGCCATTATTGCGATTGCAACTATAATTAATGTAATTGTAATACACGATATTGATGCTAAAGATAAGCTAAAGTTTCGGATTACACTTTTAAATGCATCTCTAATGCTTCTTCCTAACATTCTAAATATTTTCATCTACATATGTTCCTTTCTTCTTAAAGTTAACCAAATGACCATCTTTTAAAGTGACAACTTGCTTTTTCATTCTGTTTACAATTTCTTTATCATGAGTTGCCATAATTATTGTTGTTCCTCTTGTTTTATTAATATCTTCTAGTACCTTCATAATTTCCATACTTCTTTCAGGATCTAAGTTACCTGTTGGCTCGTCGCATAACAATAATTTAGGGTTATTTACGATTGCTCTAGCAATTGCTACTCGTTGTTGTTCTCCTCCTGATAATTGATCTGGATAGTTATGAACTTTATTTTTTAATCCTACTTCTTCTAAAGCACGTAATACATTTTTTCTGGTCGCCTCTTTTGTCGCACCAATTACTTCCATAGCAAAAGCAACATTTTCATACACTGTAAGTTTAGGTAATAAACGATAATCCTGAAATACTATTCCTAACTTTCTTCTTAATTTATAAACTTTAGAATTCCTAAGTTTTGCTACATCTAATCCCCCTACTATAATCTGTCCTTTAGTAGGTTTTTCTTCGCGATATAGCATTTTAATTAAGGTACTCTTACCACTACCAGAACCACCAATTACGAAAGTAAAAGACCCTTTTTCAATAGCAAGATTTAAATCATAAATTGCTGTTACACCATTTTTGTATTTTTTTTCTACATTTTTTAATCTTATTAAGTCCATAATTACCTCCACTTTAGTATATTTAATTATACCATATTTTTCGACATAACAAAAGAGGAGTTTTATGAAATCTCCTCTTATTAACACTATTTTCCACCTTTTACTTCATAAGCATCTTCTACTACAAAAAATATATCTGGATCAATTAATTTGAGTCCTTCCGTTACTCTATAATAATCTCTTGTTGGTATTACTACTAATAAGACTTTTCTTCTTTCAAAAAAGGCTCCTTTTACATTAAAAACTGTTGTTGTATGATGTAATTTATTCACTATATATTCTCTTATTTCTTGTTCTTTATTAGTTACAATGTAAAAAGCTTTATTTTTAGATATTCCTAATAGTACTTTATCAATCATTAGATTATTTATAAAAAGGAGAATAATTGCATACATCAGCATAGACCATCCAAAGAAAAAGCTTCCAATGATAATAATTATGGAATTAATCACCATACTTGATTTTGTTATAGGAATTTTAAAATATTTATATAAAATTTGACTAATAATAGGAAGGCCTCCGTTACTAAATCCGGTTTTATAAATAAAGCCATTAGATAATCCACCTATTACTCCAGCAAAAATAATCATTAAAAATGTATCTTCATAATTTAAACTAATATTTTGTGTAATTAAACTAGTTATTTTTACGAATAGTGGGTAGAGTAATGTAGCTATAATTGAACCAGCTGTTCTTTCCTTGCCTAAGTACATAAAACTAAATAATAAACAGGTTGCTGATATTAAAAAAATCATGATTGAAGAATCTATTTCATAAACATAATTTGTAATTATGGCAATACCATTAATACCTCCAGTTACTAAACCACTTGGTAGCAAAAATAGATTATATACTAGGGATAGAGTGAACAATGCTATTACTAATGTAATTATACGACGAATAATACCTTTCTTTTTTACTTTTTTTATTATTTCTTCAAAAAGATTATCCATTATTCACCTCCAAAGACCTCATAGGCATCTGTTACTACAAAGAACGAATTTGGATCAATCTGATGAATTCCTTCTTTTAATCTATAATAATCTTTTGTAGGTAATACACACATTAAGACTGTTTGATTTTCTTTGGCGTATCCTCCCTTTGCATTAAATACTGTTACTCCATGATTTAAATATTTTATAATATACTCTTTTATTTTGCTTTCCTCTTGAGTTACGATATAAAATGCTTTACTATCTGACACACCTAAAATAACTCTATCTGATATGAAACTAATTACATATAAAACAATAATTGAATACATAAAGTGGGTCGGTCCAAAAACAAAAGCTGTCAACAGTACAATTGTTCCATCACAATATAACATACTATTTCCCATACTAATCTTTAAATATTTAGATAAAATTTGATTTATTATATCCGTTCCACCTGTGGTGAATCCTGCTTTGTAAATCATCCCGGCTCCAAATCCATATACCACACCACCAAAGACAGATATCAATAATAACTGATTAGTATCTATATCTATGATTCTACTAATATCACTAGTTAAACTAACAAATAAAGGAAATAATATTGAACCAAGAATTGTTGCTTTTGTCTTTTTCTTTCCTAATAAAAAGTAACTTAAAATTAATAGCATCACATCAGCAATTAAAATCACTACAAAGTTTTCTAGTCCTGTTAAATAATTTAAAATAATTGCAAGACCGCCCACTCCTCCAGCTACAATATTATTTGGTGCTAAAAACAAATTATAAGAAACAGCTATTAAAAAACAACCTAAAACAAATTGAAGATGTCTTTTTATAGTTGATCTGGAATTAATTTCTTCTAATATCTTTAGATATTTTGTTCTTGACAAAAAACTCATATACACCCCTCACTTTATTTTTTATGTTTTAATTGTGCCTCAATAAATTCATCTATATCTCCATCTAATACTTTACTAACATTACTGGTTTCTACATTAGTTCTATGATCTTTTACCATTGAATATGGATGCAGAACATAACTTCTAATTTGTGAGCCAAAATTAATATTTGATTGTTCTCCTTTTATTTCATTTAATTCTTGCTCTTGTTTTTCTATTTTATTTAATAATAACTTGCTCTTTAAAACTTTTAAAGCTTGTTCTTTATTTTGAATTTGACTTCTTTCATTCTGGCAAGTTACCACAATTTTAGTTGGTAGATGTGTAATTCTTACTGCTGAATCTGTAGTATTAACACCTTGTCCTCCTGCTCCTGTTGAACGATAGACATCTATTTTTAATTCTTTTTCATCTATTTGAATATCATTATCTTGTTCTATTTCTGGAGTGATTTCCACTGAAGCAAATGATGTATGGCGTCTATTATTAGAATCAAACGGTGATAGTCTAACTAATCTATGAACTCCTTTTTCACTTTTTAGATAGCCATAAGCATTTTGGCCTTTAACTCTAATTGAAACATTTTTAATTCCGGCTTCATCCCCATCTTGATAGTCTAATATTTCTATTTTATATTTCTTCTTTTCACACCATCTTGTATACATTCTATATAGCATTAATGCCCAATCACAAGATTCTGTCCCCCCTGCTCCTGGATGAATCTCTAGAATACAATCATTCTTATCGTATGGACCATCTAACAGTAAAAATAAGCTTATTTCTTCTGTTTTTTGTTTTATACTCACAGTTTCTTGTTCTAATTCTTGTTTACTTTCCACATCATTTTCTACTTCTAATAAATCAGCTAGTTCTAGGTTTTCTGTTGCTTGTATCAATAGCTTTTCTATACTTTCTACTATCTCTTTTTCAGAGTTCAATTGTTTAATTATTTTCTCGGCTTTTTCTCTATCATTCCAGAAATTAATATCATTTACTTTTTCTTCTAATTCTTTTACTTGATTTTTTCTATTATCTATGTCAAAGTGACCTCCATAATTCTTTTAGTTGCTTATTACTTTGATTTAATTGTTCTTTTATTTCTTTTAATTCCATTTTGTTCTCCTTTATAGTTTGTACTAATTTTTATTTTCTATTCTTTCTTAAATTCAATGATAAAGTAACATATTTTTTATCTTTTCTCAATATATTTGAATATTTTTGTATATATTTATATGTCTTGCATATATTATAAATGAGGAAGGTTCACTGTTACGTGTGAAGATCCTCTGTAAATAGATATAGGAGTCATTTTTGACTCCTATTTTGTTCTTGAAATGTTAATTTCATAATAATTCTAACTATATATAATTTATTATTGATGTTCTAATTAAAAAGTATAGATTTTTTCTATACTTTATTTTTTATTAATATATTTTAATTCACCCATGCGAGAAGTAGGAATAAATCCAGGCTTTGATGCTATAACATCTGGTATCCTATTAACAATAGCTGCGCATGTCAATTCTACTGTTGCTGGCTTTTCTATTGTAAGTGTTGTATTCGGTTCTCCATAGACAGTCCATTCATTTCTATCAAATTCATCTTTATTATATACTTTTCCTATACATTCAGTTTCTAACGTGATGCCTTCTTTTGTTTCTGTTGTTACTACAGCACTCATTCCTGTTGCCATTCCTGCTTTTACAGTCATACCTAACGTGCTGGATTCAATATCATAATCGTTAAATTGTGGTACACATTTTTGTTTTTGACTTATTACTGTTAACCCTAATTTATCACATATCCATCCATTTACATTCCACATATATGAAGGTGCATATTTTCCACTTTCTATTACTTTCTGTCTATCTTCATCAGTTATGTCATCAGCACTAGCAACTTCCCGGTCAAATTCTTCTTTTGTTAATCCTGCTCCATGTGCTTTTGCTAATGCTATTCCATAATCTTCTACATTATAGGAAGAACTACCTTTTATCTTTGATATATTATGACTAGATCCTACCAATGTTGTGATTAAATTACCCCAAAAGGCATCTTGATAACCACTACCCGTAATAGTACAATTATTTTCTTTTGCAAGTTTATCAATCTTTGTTGTTAATGTTGGATTAGAATTCATTGGAAAAAATGCTTCTTCACATGTGGTGATTGCATTTACTCCACATTTAGCACAAAGCATTAATGCATCCTCCACATCAGCAAGTAAGCTCATCGTAGTTACAATAACACAGTCAGGTTTTAATTTTTTTAATAGTTCTTCAGCTTTATCAACACTTTCAACTTTTATACCTGTATTTTCTGTCTTCATTACTTCTCCAATATCTTTTCCTATAACCTGAGGATTGATGTCAACTGCTCCTACAATAGTTCCTCCATTTTCTATTACATATCGCATAGTATAAACGCTCATCTTTCCTACTCCATATTGAAATATATTTAGTCCTTTCATTTTTACCTACCTTTCATATTTTTATTATATCATTAGTTTTCTTATTTATTCTTTTTTTAAAATAGAAAGCTTTATTTTTGATTGTCACTTTACATGTTTTTCCTCTTTAAAAAATCATGTAAATTATCTTTTTATTCCTTATTTATTATTAATTATTTATTAAATAAATTTGTATAATGTTTTATTTTTTTAATTAATTTGTTGTCATTGTGTAAGTCTTTTTATTATAGATGTTTTAATTATATCAAAAGAACTATTTAATTTTAACACAGTTTTGTCAGCTTGCTAATTCAATTTTTTGTGAATTCTATTTTGTTTTAATTCACTTTCTTACTCCATCAATTGATGCTATTTCGATTCTGTATTCATATACCTTATCACGTTTTCTTACGCTTACCATTTTTTATACCTCTTTCCTAAATTTTGGTAAACAAAAAAGCCATCAAATTTGATGACTTTATCCAACATGTTTGTCCACATTAATATACTAAATTTTTATATAAATCATGATTTTTTGTCCACAATATTTAATTTACGTGGATAAAATGTGGACAAATAGCCTTTTTTGGAGTTTTTTTACGTGGACAAAATCCTCGCAAACCCTTTATTTATCACTATTTACCACAACATTGTTTATATTTCTTCCCTGAGCCACATGGGCAAGGATCATTTCGACCAATCTTTTTTACTCTTTTGGGTGTTTTTTTTGCAGGTTCTTTTCCACCTTCGTTAGTTATTTTCTTTTTTGATACTTCTTTGCGTTCAATATTTTGTCTTATTTCTGCTCTTAATAAGAAAGTTGTTACATCTTTATCAATTTTTTGTAACATCTCATCAAACATGTTATATCCTTCCATTGTATAAGCTCTAAGTGGATCCTCCTGTGCATATCCTCTTAGATGAATACCTTCTCTTAAATGCGACATTGTGTTAATGTGTTCCATCCAATAATTATCTACTACTTGTAAAGTAATTGCTTTTTCAAATTCATCAGTTACTTCTGATGGAATTTCTTTTATTTTTTCTTCGTACTCGCTAGTAATCTTCTTTACTAACACATCTATTGTCTCTTCATCTGATAATCCATCTATCTCTGTTACCTTTATATCTTTTTTTAGTAAATTTTCGTTTACATACTCTGCTATTTCTTCATAGTCTTGCTTTCCTAAAATACCTTCTGGGGCTAAATGTGATTTTACTAAATCCTCTATGTGGTGACGGAAAGTGTCTAAAACCATTTCATGAATTGATTCACTATCTAAAATTCTATTTCTTTTTGCGTACATTATTTCTCTTTGATCATTCATAACATCGTCGTATTGTAGTAATTGTTTACGAATATCAAAGTTATTTCCCTCTACACGTTTTTGTGCAGTTCCAATAGATCTTGTGAAAGTTTTACTCTGAATAGCTTGTTCCCCAAGTCCCATAGATTTCATCATTTCCCCGATTCTATCAGAACCAAAGCGAACCATTAAATCATCTTTCATGGATACAAAGAACTGGGTATATCCTGGATCTCCTTGTCGTCCAGAACGACCACGTAACTGATTGTCAATACGACGCGATTCATGACGCTCTGTACCAACTACACAAAGGCCACCTAACTTACGTATATCGTCAGATAACTTTATGTCAGTTCCACGTCCAGCCATATTAGTTGCAATTGTTACAGATTTTTGTTGTCCTATTTTTGAAATAATTTCTGCTTCACGGGCATGATTTTTAGCATTTAAAACTTCATGTGGAATATGTGCTTTTTTCAATAAATCACTAATTAATTCACTTGTTTCGATTGCAATCGTACCAATCAAGACTGGTTGCCCTTTTTCATAACGTTCCTTAACAAATTGTATAATTGCTTTATATTTAGCTTCCTTAGTTGCATATACTAAATCTGGTGCATCAATACGAATTACTTCTTTATTTGTTGGGATTTCTATAACATACATATTATAGATGTTTCTAAATTCTTCTTCTTCTGTTTTTGCAGTACCTGTCATACCAGATAATTTTTTATACATTCTGAATAAATTTTGGAAAGTTATTGTTGCTAAAGTTTTAGTTTCTTGGTTGATAGTTACTCCTTCTTTTGCTTCTATAGCTTGATGAAGCCCATCTGAATATGCACGACCTTTCATCAAACGTCCAGTAAATTGATCAACAATTACTACTTCATCATCTTGTACTACATAGTCAACATCATTTTTCATTGCATAATTTGCACGCAATGCTTGATTGATATAATGTACTAAGGATGCATTTTCAATATCATATAGATTTTTTACATGGAATGATTTTTCTGCTTTTTCACTACCTTTTTCAGTTAGAGTTACAGCTTTTGTTTTCTCATCATACACATAATCATCTTCAGCTTTTAATCCTTTTGCAAAGTGATCTGCATCTAAATATAAGTTAGCACTATTCATTTGGCCACCTGAAATAATTAAAGGTGTTCGGGCTTCATCTATTAAAACAGAATCCACTTCATCGATAATTGCGAAATTTAAAGGTCTTTGAACACGATCTTCTTTTCTAATTACCATGTTATCTCTTAAATAGTCAAATCCTATTTCGTTATTAGTAGAATATAAAATATCACAATTATATGCTTCTTGTTTTTCTTTGGCACTTAATTCTCTTGTATTAACGCCAACAGTCAACCCTAGAAAACGATAGATATCTCCCATCCACTCTGCATCACGCCCCGCTAAATATTCATTGACGGTAATGACATGAACACCTTCACCAGTTAATGCATTTAAATAACCAGGAAGTACACAAGTCAATGTTTTTCCTTCGCCTGTTTTCATCTCTGCTATATTACCATAATGAATCGCTAAACCGCCAAGGATTTGTACATAAAAATGCTTTTCTCCTAAGATACGGAAAGACGCTTCTCTTGCTGTTGCAAAAGCTTCTACTAAAATATCCTCTAATGTTTCTCCGTTTTGTAATCTCTCTCTAAATTCTTCAGTTTTAGCTTTTAATTCTGTATCGGTTAATTTTGAATATTCTTCATCTAAATCTATAATTTTATCTGCCAAAACTGCAAATTTTTTTAATTCTTTGTATTCATGATCAAAAATTTTTCTAAATAATTTCATTCTGACATCTCCTTAACTATTTATTTTATCAAAAAAAAAGAAAGAATAAAAGATTATTCTTCCTTTTTCTTATTATTCAGATTCAATTACGCCATAGTTTCCATCTGTTCTCTTGTATACAACTGCAACTTGGTCTGTATCTCTGTCTTTATACATATAGAATTGGTGACCTAAGAGCTCCATTTGAAGTATTGCCTCTTCTTCATTCATCGGTTTTACTTCAACTTTCTTTCTCTTTAAGACCTTTTTGTCATCCGAATCTTCTTCATCAGCAAATGCAGATATAGAAAAGTCACGATTTGTTTTTACTTGTTTTGACATAATTTTAGTTTTATTTTTCCTTATTTGCCTTTCTAGCTTATCTACTGTTTTATCAACAGCAGCATAGAAGTCTTCTTTAGATTCTTCTGATCTTAAAATATATGCTTTTAGTGGTATGGTAATTTCTACTCGTTGTTCGTGATTTTTTACTTTAACTATGACAGATGCGCGAATACTTTCGCTATTTTCTAAGTATTTATTTAATTTTTCTAGTTTTTCTTCAATATACTCTTTCATAGCATCAGTAACTTTTAGTTTATCCCCATGAATAATAATTTCCATACTATCACCTCCTTATATTTTTATTATAACATAATTTAGAAAAAAAAACTACTATTTAACAGTAGCAGCTTCTTTAACTAATTTTACATTTAAAGCTTGGTATCCTTTGCTTGTTTCTACCAATTTAAATTCTACTAGTTGTCCTTCTGATAAAGTCTTATAACCCTCTAACTCTATAGCAGAGTAATGAACAAATACATCTTCATTTTCTTTGTATTCTATAAAGCCGTATCCTTTATCATTATTGAACCACTTTACGCGTCCAACCATCTTGCTTACACCTCATTTCTACCAATTACATACCATGCCTCTTGGTGTTTTAATAATACCAATTTTTATCATTATTTTGATAAAAATTCCTCTAATTGATTATATGATTAACTTATTTGGTAATATTTTCCTAATTTTCGACAAAATTCGACAAAGAATTTATTTTTTTTTACAATTTATGGATTTTTTTGTTCTAATATTTGTTTAATTGTATAATTGTTTTGTTAGAGGTTATGGTGATTGTTTATGAAACGATTATTTTTAGATTGTAGCATGAATTTTATTAGTAAATACCAATCCATTTCTGACTACGATAAAAAGAGGATAAAATACGGTTTAGAAGGACTTTATCTTACTATTTCAAAAATGGTAATATTAATTATTCTTGCAATTATTTTAGATATGTTAAGAGAACTTATTTTGGTTATCATTTGTTTTAATGTCATTCGTTATACCGGTTTCGGATTTCATGCTGAGAAAAGTTATCAGTGCTTATTGTTTTCTACTTTTAACTTTATTGTAATACCATTTTTATTGTTACATATACAATTATCTAATTTTTCTATATGTGTCATTTGTGCAATTTGCATTTTACATTATTTGTTTTTTGCACCAGCGGATACAAAAAAAGACCTCTTTCAAATAAAAGAAAGAGAATCATTCGTAAGATTATTACCGTTATGATTGGTTTCATTTATACATTATTAATTATTTTATTACAAGATAAATATTGGACTGCTATTTTTTTATCAGCATTAATTGTTCAAGCTATTATAGTTAGTCCAATCACATATTGGTTATTTAAACAACCATACAATAATTACAAAGGGTTAAACGCCTAAAGGCGTTTAATATATTATTTTTATAAAGGAGTGTATGAATTAATATGAAAAAAAGATTATCACAGATATTGATGGCACTTGCTATATTAGTAACAGGATCTGCTAGTCTAGGGTGTATTTTATTTGTAATGGAAGAACCTACTAGTAACAATTTATTTCAAGACTAGAGATTCGTTAACAAATAGTGTTGATAGCAATAATTTTATAAAGGCATCAATATTTAAGGGTGATTTTACATCACCCTTTTTCGTTCGTTTTAATTAAAAATAACCTCAAAAAAGTTATACATTTTATATATCCAAAACAAATTTAATTGACTATTTATTCTATTATCATAATAATATTTAATATTTTATGGATATTTTTGAGATTTGTTTCATGTTTAACTCCTTTTTAATATATCTAATTATTACTTTATAATACTAATAGGACTTTTTGATTTTTCATAACTATGAAAGATGTATTTTTTATCTTATTGTACAATTTTATATACTTAAAATCATTTTAGCAAATAAAACTAGTATTACAGATTTTATTATGAAAGTTCTATTTACGAACTATAAGGAAAAGTAATAATTATTATATAAAAGATAAAATTCTATAATTTATTAATATTTTACACTTATAATGTGGAATATAGTTTATTATATATAATATGAATATTATTGCTTTTAATATTTAAATTTATGTATATCCATTTTATTCCCAAATATTTGATTTTAAATATTTATTCTATCAAATTTGATTTTTGTACAGAGGTAAATATTTTACCAACTATATTTATAATATACTCCTGTTGAACATTTTATAAAGATTGTTCTTTTTTTATAATAATTTCTTGAATATAATAATTATCTATTATTTCTTGCTTTTCTTCTAACCATTTATTTTCTTTAATTAATTTAGAAGCAAAATACAATCCATTTCCCCTTCCTGTTCCCTTTGATGAAATTCCTTTTTTATTTCTGTCTTTCATATTTTTATGTTTTTTAAAAGTATTAGAAAATACAAACTTTACTTTTTCTCTAAATTCATATACCTCTATTGTAAGATTTTTCTTTCTACTTTCAGAAGCAGCCTCTATTGCATTATCAAAATATATTCCAATTAATTTACATAAAATTCTGATATTTTTTTCGGATAATT
This sequence comes from uncultured Bacilli bacterium, assembly GCA_944332635.1. Lineage (GTDB taxonomy): Bacteria > Bacillota_I > Bacilli_A > RF39 > UBA660 > Faecimonas. Next base: position 57,243 of record CALVKI010000010.1, on the reverse strand, counting down.
TACTTAATATTCCATCTTCTTCAATACATACATCTGTAGTTAAATTAATTTTAAATTTTTGAGCAATTGCAGCTTTGTAGTACATTAATCCTTTAATCCCTCCTTTTGGTAAATTTTTCAAATTCGTTACTGCTTGTCCCTCAATATTTATGTTATCTTCTAAAATTTCATCTATTTTTTCTTTTACCTTCTTCTCTTTTGCTAAGCAACGCAAAACTGCAAGTTGATTTTTATATTCGTGACGATTAAGTTGTTCTTTTTCTATCCATTCTTCAAATGTTTGAATATAATTAAAAAGTACATCATACTCTTCTTCTAATTTTTTATATTTATTTTGATTTTCAATGAATATACATGTGATTATTGTAAATATAATAAAGACTGTAAAACTTATAATATAATCTTTATTAAAAAATTGAGATATTCCTATATTATATAATAAATAACTGAACCCTATTATTAATAATATAAAAAATATAATATTTGTTATTGAGCTCTTTTGTAAAATCGTATTATAAAATTTATTTAAAGAATTTCTTATTATCTTAATATTAATTATGATTATTGTTATAACATTAACTGTTATATTAGAAAATAAAAATATTATTTCATTGGTTCTAATTTCTGTTACAGTAAATCTGGACATAAAAAGCAACGATGTTACTATATCACTTAATGCTATCATTAATACTAAAATTGCAAATATTATTGTACTTTCTTCTATAGATATTTGATAAATATATTTACAAACTATGATTCCCAAAATAAAAAACATTACTGAATTTAATCCTTTATAATCAGTTTGATATGTTACTACTAATAATATTACTAGTGCTAATATGAGTATAATTTTTTTATATATTTCAATTTTTTTATAAGGATTTACAATCATTCTTATTATATAATCTCCACTCAACACTAAAATGATTGCACAAAAGATTCTAATAAACACCTCTAACACGATTAAACATCTCCTTTTTTCTACTTCTTGATATTTCGTTAAATTCTTCTCCATTTTTTAGAACTGCTACATTTTTACTAAGATTATAGTATTGTACTTGCTCTATGTTAATAGCGATTGCTCTATTACATTTAAAAAATCTTTTATCCAATTTTTTTAACACATCATTTAAAGTCCCTTGAATTGGATAATCGTCTTCTTCTGTATGTATTATGCATCTCTTGCTATCCATCTCTTTTTCTATTTTTATAATACTTCTATATTCTACATTATAAGCGATATTTCTATATGTATATTTTAATGTATTATATTTATTATCATAATTTTTAATACAAATTAATAAGGCATCTTGTAGCTTCTTTTCCGAGTGATCTAATTTATTAATGAAATCCACAAGCATTAGTCTCTTTCCCAAGGCTTCATATTTGTACTCTGCATATCCAGAAATCATTATAATCATTGATACCCAATCATCATATTCTTCTCTAATTTTTCTCGCTGCATTTATTCCAGATCCCGTATCAGTTTTTATATCTAATAAATATATTTTGAAACCTTTTATCTTCTTTATTTCATAATCCCAATGTTTATCATAACATGTAAAGGTATGGCATTTATATTCAGTGTCATATTTCATCATAAATTTATCAATTTGATTTTTATATTCTCTCAATAATTCTTGTTCATCTTCACAAATTATAAAATTTATCATATTAATCTCCTTTTTTTCCAATTTTTTCCAGTATTTATAAAAAGAAAAACTGCTTTTGTTAGCAGTTTTGTCTTAGGATTTTTTTCTTTTAAAGAAAGTGATTCTTTCTTCTATTTTCTTTGTTCTTGTAGGTGTTTTATCAGAAATTATTGTAGTATGTAAAACAAACCATAATACAATAATAAATATGATGATATAGACTATTTTTCCTAAAACAGGGTCTTTAATTGTATAAAGAATTGATGCTGCTGCAAATAATAGATTTATACCATAGATAATTAGAACGGTAGTTCTTTGTGAAAAATTCATGCCTAATAATTGATGATGAAGGTGTTTTTTGTCAGCTTGAAATGGAGGTTGCCCTTTCAAAAGTCTTCTTATAATAGCAAATAATGTGTCTAAAATGGGTATGCCTAAAATCATAATTGGAACAAAGAAAGATGTCAAAGCAGGTCCTTTAAATTCTAATAATGTTATTATTGATATTATAAATCCCATGAAAGTTGCACAATCTCCGGCAAATATTTTGGCAGGATAAAAATTATGTAGCAAAAAGCCTAATGTAGATCCTAACATAATAAATGTTAAAATCATAACTAAACTTCCTCCTCTTCCTTGATAGAATCCAATAATACCTATAGTCAGATAAAATATAGAACATACTCCACCACTTAATCCATCCGCGCCATCTATCAAATTTATAATATTAGTACAGGCTACAATAAACAAAATTGTAATCAATGGTGCTATTATGCCAAAGGATAAAGAAAAACCAAATGCAGTTATATTATTTAATGTTATTTGTCCATAAAATACTATGATACATGCAGCTACTATGTGTCCTATCAGTTTTTGGTAGGCTCTGATAGGCTTTATATCATCAATAATTCCAGTCAATATAATAATGAAGCTTCCAATTAGTATAGAATTCATTCTAATACTTTGTTCTCCAAATAACATATATCCAAACAAAAAGCCTAAAAATATTCCTACTCCTCCTAGCATTGGTGTTGCTTTCTTATGGATATGTCTATGACCTTCATCGAGGCGTGGGACATCTATTGCACCAATATGAATAGCAATATTTTTTATCACCGGCATTATTATTGCAGTAAATAAAAATGTAATCAAGACTATTTTACTTGCATCTAGAACTTGTTCTTTCATTCTTGTCACTTCCTATTAAAATTATATCAAAATTATTTTTAATAGAAAAGAAAAAAACCAATTTATTGGTCTTCTTCTAATAATGTAATATTATTTAATAATGTTCCTGTTCCTTCTGCAACACAAGTCAATGGAGATTCTGCAATTAGGATAGGCACTTGTAATTCTTTTTCCAGTATTTCCGGTAATCCACGTAATATTGCACCTCCACCAGTTAAAATAATGCCTTTCTCTACAATATCACCGGATAATTCTGGTGGTGTTTGCTCTAAAACATTAGTTGTTGCTTTTACAATTTTTTGTATACTTTCCTCTAAAGCTAGTTTCGTTTCTTCCTGTGTTATTTCTATGGTATCTGGTAATCCCGTAATTAGATTTCTTCCTCTTACTTCAAGTTTTTCTTTTTTACTTGGATTATATATATTTGAAAATTCTATTTTTATGTCTTCCGCAGTTCTTTCACCAATTAATAATTTATATTTTTCTTTTATATACTTAATAAGATCTTGATCAAATACATTTCCAGCAATCCTTATAGAAGTAGACGACACAATATCATTTAAAGATAAAATTGCAATATCTGTTGTTCCTCCACCGATATCTATCACCATATTTGCTGTTGGTTTAGAAATATCCATTCCAGCCCCAATAGCAGCAACTTTTGGTTCTTCTTCAATATATACTTTTCTTGCTCCTGTTCTTTCAGCAGCCTCTTTGATAGCATTTTTTTCTACTGGAGTAATATTGGTTGGGCAGCATATTAAAATTCTAGGTCTAGAAAATAGTTTCTTGGCTTTAATTTTTTTGATAAATGCATTTAACATAATCTCTGTAATTTCAAAATCTGCAATAACACCATCTTTCATTGGTTTAATTGCTTTAACTTTTCCAGGCGTCCTTCCTAACATTTCGTTTGCTTCCGTTCCTACTGCAATAACACTTTTGGAATCAGTATCTATTGCAACTATACTTGGTTCATTTAATACTATTCCTTGCCCTTTAACATATATTAAAACATTTGCTGTTCCTAAGTCGATTCCAATATCTTTAGACCACATATATGTCACTTCCTTTTCTGTCATTAATATTTTATCATAAAATTTCAATTTTATAATAGAATATATTCATATTTTTTAAATAAAAAAAAAAAAAGAGTCTATTGCTCTTTATTTTCAGAAGTTTGTAATTCTTTATTTAAGTAAAGAATTGGATCTACTACTTTACCATTTATATATAATTCAAAGTGCAAGTGATTTCCCATATCTTTGTCTAATTCATTGGTACCACTTTTTCCTATTACTTGCCCTTGTGTTACCATATCTCCTTTTTTTACATTCACCTCAGATAAACTCTGATAAATACTAACGTATCCATTATCATGTTTTATTTCTACTACTTTTCCTAAAGTTTCATCTTCTTTAACATCTGTAACACTGCCATCTAACACTGATACAATATCAAAAGTTTTTTCTCCTATAAAATCAGTACCAGAGTTTTGCATATATGTATTATCATGATATATAATTGACTTTTCTTGAGTAGCAGAATCTGCTTTATAATCATAGTAATTTTTCCCTATGCTAACGGTTGTATCTGTGTAAGGATTAACAATCATTGTACTTTCTTTTATTACTGGTTCTTTTTCTTCTAAAACTGTGCTTGTTACATAACTTGTTAATTCATCTTCTGTATTATTCTTTTTTAAATTAGTTCTTATTATTGCAGTTCCAAACATTACACTGACAATTGCTACAATCATTAGAGTAGGTAAGACATATGGTTTCAATTTTATTCTTCTCATTTTTTTCACCTCATTATAAGTTTTGACAAAAAAAAAAGAATTATACTTATTTTAAAATAATTTTGAAGAAATAAATAAATCCATCAAAAAATTAGTAACTAAATAAATAATTGAAACACCTAATAAAAAATAAAATACTCTTGCTTGAATTATATGATTTTTTTTGAATATTTGGTTAATATTTACTGCATCCATTGACCAAATAACAATTATTGTTACAAATGTATATAATAATAATTTACCTAGCATTTTTCTGCCTCATATTCTGCAATTTTGTTTCTTCGACGTACATGTTTTGCATCAGTTGATGATTTAGTCTTTACAAATGTAGTTATTAGTTTTATCGCCTTATCTAGTGGTGTATTTTCTCCAAAGGCTATAATATTTGAATCATTATCATTTCTTGTAGCGATTGCTTCTTCTAAAGTATCTACCTTGGCACAACGTATCCCTCTTACTTTATTACAAGCTATACTAATTCCTATTCCGGTTCCACAAATTGCTATTCCAAAATCTACTTCCTTTTTTGCTACTAAATTTCCAAGTTTAAAAGCATAATCTGGATAATCTACAGATTCCATAGATGTGGTTCCACAATCTGTAATATCATATTGATTTATTAATCTATCTATAATTTGTTGCTTCAAAACATAGCCTCTATGATCACTCGCTATTCCTATTTTTATCATATAAATTCCTTCTTTCTTTTTATGTTTTCTCATTAAAATCTTAATTTTCTAGTTATTTACTAATTTTAATAATTATTTTTCAAAATTTTAAACTCTTTTATTCATTTTATCTTTTAATATTTAATATTAGTTGAATATTGTTTTATAATTATAATTTATTGATTTTATTATATCACTTCTTTAATTTTTTTTCATTTATTTTATTATATTATTATTTCTTTTTATTAGTTTTGGATTGCGCTTTTTATATTTTATGTAAACTTATTCATTTGATTGATGAATTTGTATTTAACTTTTTGTCATAGAAGATTTTAATGAAATTAAAAACTGCTATTACTCAGCAGTTTCTTGTTTATCAAATCCATATTTTTTATTAAATTTGTCAACACGTCCAGCACGAGATGCTCTACCTTGTTTTCCTGTATAAAATGGATGGCATTTAGAGCACACTTCAACATTGATATTATTTTTAGTTGACTTGCAAGTAAATGTTTCTCCACACGCACATGTTACTGTACATTCTTTTACTTCTGGATGTATTCCTTTTTTCATACTATCTCTCCTTCCGCCATGATTTTAAAAAATCATAGTAATTAAATTAGCGTTATTAGTGTATCATATATATTTTTTTTTTTCAAGTTTTTTATTACTTTATCTGCAATTTTTTTATATCCTTCTTTCGATAAATAAAAACTTTCTGAATATAGGAAATCTTTATTATTAATTATATCTTCAGTTGAAATGTATATAATATCATCTTGATTTTTATATATTTTATTCAACATTTTGATTCCTTTTTTTATATAGTCGTTTTTTATTGGTATTTCAGGATAACCTATTATTAATATTTGTTTTGGATAATAAGCTTTTATTTCTTTTATCAAAATTTTTATATCCTTTTGTAATTCATTAATTATTCCTTTAAGTTTATAATCGTTCATATTAGGAGTAATAGATATTTGATAAATAAGATCGTTTAAACCAATTGTCATAGTAATTAAATCTGATTCTCTTAATGTTTGCTTTATATTTTTTTCTGCTTTACCTACATTAATTCTTTCATTAGTTACTATCTTTTCGTATAAATGGTTAATTGATTGGTCTTTTTCAGCAAATTTTTTTGTATAAATATTTAATTTACTTTCTTTTTGTAATTCATCTTTAATAAAATCACTATATCCATAATCTTCGTTTCCATAAGAATTTATTCCTAATGCATAACCATCGCCTAATGATGTATAGTTAATATAATTATTATGATTTGTTTTATAAATTAAAAAAATCAAAAGAATTATTAGTAAAAATATAATCAACTTATAATGTTTTTTTATCATAATACCTCCATAAAAAAAGAAATATAACTATTTCATTATATTTCTCGTATGGTTATTTTAGCACCAACACTGGTTAATTTTTCTATTATTTGTTCGTATCCTCTTAATATATGTTCTACATTAGTTATTGTAGTAGTTCCCTCAGCCAGTAGTCCAGCTGCTACCATAGCCGCACCGGCGCGTAAATCGGTTGCAACTACTGAGGTTCCTGTCAACTTAGTTGGTCCAATAATTGTTGCAGTTTGATTTTTTACTGTAACATCTGCACCTAAATCTTTTAAATAGGGGATATGCATAAAACGGTTTTCCCAGATGGTCTCTGTCACTTTTGATTTGCCATTACATTGAGTTAGTAAAACTGTAAATGGTTGTTGTAAGTCTGTTGGAAAACCAGGATATACTAATGTTTTTATTGTAGTTGACTTATAATCATCCGATTTAGAAATCATCACATAGTCTGTTCCTACTTCTAATTCTGTACCAATTTCTTCTAATTTTGAAAGCAGTGAGTCTAGATGTTCTGGTATTATATTATCTATTTTTAGATTTTTTCCACACAAAGCTCCAATAATAATATAAGTTCCTGCTTCTATTCTATCTGGTATTACTTCATGAAAACACTTATGTAACTTTTCTACTCCTTCAATCTTAATAGTTGATGTTCCTGCCCCACTGATGCGTGCTCCCATGTTATTTAAAAATGTAGCAACATTGACTATTTCTGGTTCTTTTGCAGCATTATCGATTACTGTTATTCCTTTAGCTTTTACTGCTGCTAAGATAATATTTATTGTTGCACCAACGGATGCAATATCTAAATAAATATTAGCTCCATGAAGTTCTTTTGCTTCTACAATATATTTATTTTTTTCATTTTTTACTGTTGCACCCAATGCCTCAAACCCTTTTAGATGTAAATCGATGGGTCTTGCGCCTATAGAGCAACCACCAGGAAAATACATTACCGCTTTCTTGTATTTACCTAGTAATGCCCCCATAAAATAATATGATGCACGTAATTTTTTTGAAAATTTTTCTTCTATTTCTACATTTTTCATGTTTTGAGGATTTATTACTATACTTTCACTTGCTCTTTTTACATCTACGTTTAACTCATTTAATATATCACATAATGCTTCTGTATCCGTAATTTCTGGAATATTACAGATAGTAGCTTCCTCATCAGTTAAAATTGCAGCTGGTATTAATGCAACAGTTGCATTTTTAGCTCCACTAATTCGTATTGTTCCATTTAATTCTCTGTTGCCCTCTATCTCCATTATTTTCATTTTTTACCTCCTTGTTGTTTTACTATATTTTATCGTTTTGTACCAAATAGGGTTACTATTTCCTCAATGCGATTCTTTATAGCTAATTCTCCACTTCCAATAATTTTTCTTGGATCATAAACTTCTTTGTTTGTTTCCAAAAAATGCCTTACAGCTTTACTCCATACTGATTGTAAATCTGTATTAATATTTATCTTTGAGATTCCACAAGATATCGCTTTTTTAATCTTATCTTCAGGAATTCCAGTGCCACCATGTAATACTAAAGGGATTGCTAAATTTTTATTAATAATTTCCATAGTATTAAAATCCAAATTAGGCTCTCCTTTATAAAATCCATGGACACTTCCTAGTGCAGGAGCTAAAGCATCTATTCCTGTATTTTCATACATAGTTATACAGTCTTCTAATGTGGCATTAGTGGTGCTTGAAACAACATTATCTTCTGTTCCACCAATATGTCCTACCTCTGCTTCTACACTTACTCCTTTTTTATGTGCGTATTCAACAACTTCCTTAGTAATTCTTATATTTTCTTCTAATTCATGATGTGATGCATCAATCATTACTGAAGTGAAACCAGCGTCTATTGCTTTTTTACATATTTCTTTATTGCTCCCATGATCTATATGCAAACATACAGGAATTGATATATTTAAATCTTTTAGTAAACCTTTTACCATACCAGTAATTGAATCAAATCCTCCCATATATTTTGCTGCTCCTTCACTAACTCCTAATATTACAGGAATTTGTAACTCATTACATTTCTCTAAAATATATTTTGTCCATTCCAAATTATTTATATTAAAATGTGGAATTGCATATTTTCCCTTTTTTGCTTTTATTAACATTTCATTAAAATTTACTAACATAATGTGCCACCTTTCATATATATCATAAGCAATATTCTATTGTTTGTCAAAAGAAAAAGAAAGATAAAAATTCTATTAATCTTTCTTTTTAAGATTATATAAACATATTTTTTAGTTGATTGATAAATTCATTTTTTATAGTATTATTCACCAAGTCTATTCCCCATATTTTATTGGAATATGTTTCATCTAATTTATTTATCAATTCTTGAATGCCTTCTTTTGCAGCTTCATTATTATTTGCTTGTAAATTACTTATTATCTCTATTATTCTTTCCTTAGTTCCTTCTTCATTCAACCATTGATTCATCGACTCTTTAAATGTATTTTCATTAGCAAAAGTACCTAAAAAACTGTACCATTCATTATTAATTTTATCTTTAATTGCATACCAACATCCATTAGTTATACTGTCTGCTAACCCGGCATAACTTATATTTCCTATATTATTTTCTATATAATTCATTACTTCCATTGCTATTAATTTAGCACTAGGATCTATATTTTGTATCCCATCAGTTATTCCTGCTAATGATAATATTTCCTTAGATAAATATTCGTAGTTTGTATCATATATTTTTTTATTTACTGGCTTTGCCATATTTGTTAAAATAGTTTGTTGATTTGTTGCATCTGCCACAGTTTCAGTAATTGGAATATATTCACCAGCTTTTATAATATTCCCAGTTTCATTAAAATATTCTTGATTTATAGCACTAAAGTCGTGATTACTTTCCTCTCCTAAAACAATCTTAGTTAATTGTGTTATGTCTTGAACAGTTCCTTCTTCAATATCTTTTGCATTCAAAAAAACAAACTTATCTTTCAATTCTTCTATACTTGTATTAAAGGTTGATACCATATCCTCTTGACATGCATATATTGTTAATTTTTCTGATGATGCTAAATATTCAATTAGATTAGGTTCTTTAAGATTGTTATCAAATATTTTTTTTAAAAATCCTGTATTTCTTTTCTGTTGTTCTACAAAAGATATAAAAGGATTAAATACTGAAACAGATTCTATTATATTTTCTATATTTGGATTTTCAATACATATCTGACTATATGCTGCTAATTGAATGCCCCCACCTAACGAATAACCATTTAATTCTATCTTTGTTCCTTCTTCTTGAGCTTTTATTGCATATTTTTCTATTAATTTTTTATTATCTTGTAATTGGCCTTGACTTTTTTCTTTTAAATAATCTGTGCCTCCGTTTATTAAAATACTGGCAAAATCAGCACTTTCTATATTGTTATTTTTTATAGTTGGTAAAATATTGTTTATCGCCAAGGATATTAATTCTTCATCACCTACTAGTTGTAACGATAATATATAAACAATAGTAGCAATATCCTCTGCAGTATTACCATTTGTACATGAATTAACAATTACATAATTATCTACTGAATTTTTTAATACAAAAGCATCATATCCACTATCAGTACTTTCTACCTCTATAATTGTGGAATTTTTCATTTCTGTACTCAAGGTACTTCCATCAAAAGAACTATTTTGTAACACTTGATTTATTTCTTTCATCACTTGATGAGCATCTTTATCAATTTGCATTTCTTTTAAAATCTTGGTTATTATTAATTCATCAGTAATTAAACTTAATTTATCATCATTAGTACAAATTTCTGATATTTTTTTTCCTTCTAAATATTTTGTATATATTTTATAATTTTCTTCTCCTAAATCATTTTTTACACATGTCATTATATCTGAGAGTTTGTTTATATATATATTGTCTTTATCTGAATATGAATTAGGAGAATATTTTTTTGTTTGAGAATTTTCTTGTTCATTATCCGTTATTTTTAAGTCTTCTATCTTATTGTTATTTTCATATATATCCAATGTTTCAATTACATTAGAATTAATAGATTTACTTGATATTATCGAAGAATTATTAGATAAATTTAAATTATCATTTATTTCAATAACTTTTGAATTAAACAAATTTTTCATATCAATGTTATTTACTTTAATATCTACATTTATCTTATTCATATTATTATTCTCCTTAATTTTGTAATTTTTCTTCTGTTAATGTTTTTTTTATTAATAAATTCATTGCCTTTAAAAATTCTTTTTCATTATCTAACCCAACTAAACTATCGTTTTCTTCTTTTCTAATTGTATAGTCTTTACTGTTTTCTATGTTAGTTAGATATATATATTTAGTATTATCGGAGAAAATTTCAGCTATTATTATACATTTTTTTCCATTTTCCAGTACTACCATTTCTTGTTCCATTATTTTACTTTCCCCTTTTCTGATTTTAATAGATTGGCCATTTCTTGCATAGTTGAATTATTCCAAGCTTCTATGCTAGGATTGCCTTGATTATCCACATAATTTCTATGTATTAAATAACTGTCAAGTGAATCATATCCTATTACACTTAATATATCCTTAAAATTATCCTCTGATGTTGCACAGTAAAATCCATATAAATAATTTTCGTCTATTCCTTTTAACTTTTGAAAATCTTCTTTTGTATAATTATATGTCCTATTATATCCACTACCTTCGTAATCAGTAAAACCATTTTTATCCAATAAATCATATACCCTTAAATTTTGATAAATGCTTAAGTCACTTATACTGTATCCATCAATTTCGGTTAGATAACTAATTTCTTGTTGTATATCTGTAGGGTTTGTTTGTTTATCATTATTAATTGCAATACAACCAGCAATTGTGATTATGCTTATTAATGTTGCTGTTGTAACAGATAAAGGAACATTTATTTTATATCTTTTTGCTGGGGATTTTTTTTCTCCTCCAATACTATTTTCTTTTGCATTATTATATATAATTTCCGCTTCTAGTTTATTCATAGGTCACTCCTTCTGATTGTTTATATGTTTATGTTATCATATTTTTTATAGTTTTAAAACAAAAAATATTTTATTCCTAATAGTAATAAAATTATAATTCCTATATATTCGGCTTTACTTTCAAACTTTTGGGCAATCTTATTTCCTAATTCTACTCCTAAAAATGTAAATATTGTACTTACACTCGCAAAAATAAAACATGCAGTACTAATATTTTTAGTTGTCAATGATAATGCTATACCTACAGAGAAACTATCAATACTTACCGTAAAAGCAAAAATAATAATCGATATTATATTAGTTATTGTTCCCTTTTTTTTATCATTTTTTGATAAAAACATTTCTATAGCTAAAATTATAAATATTATTCCTACTATATAATTGGCTTTAGCTACATAATTCAACAACAGTTCTGTTGATAATATTCCCCCAATCTTAGGCATAAAAAAATGAAATATTCCTACAGTTAGACTTAATATTATTTTTTTATTTATTGGTATTTTTGTAGTCCCATATGCCAATGCCAAAGAAAAGGCATCCATACTCAATCCTATAGCCATAAAAAAATATATAAAGTTGTCATTCATAATATCACCTTATATATTTTATTTATTTTACCATTTAAAAATACTTGTCTATTAATTCTTTTACAAAAGATGTATATTCTACATTTTCTGCTTCCTCTTCTGTATCCAATAGACATAACGGAGGAAATAATACACACCAAAAATTTTCTCCTAAACCATTTCCTAATGTAATTACTAATGATTCATATTCTCCTTCTTCATAAACTATTCCTTTATATTGTTTTTCAGGAAAATAATTCATTCCATAATCTATGGTAAATGTTTGATTAGTCTCTTGTTCTTCTAAAGTTTTTTTTACTACATTTGCAAATGTTGGTATTTCTTCTTTTATATTTTTTCTAGAATTTGTTAGTGAGTTATTTAACGTAGTTATTTTTCTTATTTCTTCATTTAAATTATTTACTACTTTCTTTTTTATAATTTGGTCATTATCACTATCACTGTTCGCAATCACTCTAAAACGGATTGATTCTTTTGGTATTATTATTTTTTCTTCTTTATTTATGACCAATATAGATACGATTATTGCTAGTATAATGATTAATTTTTTCATTCCTATCTTCCTTTCATCTATATAGTGAAAGAAAATAGTTTTTTTTATTCATAAATTTTAATTTATTCCAAAAAATATAAAAAACATTCTGTTTTTTTCTGACATATCTTTTTTTACTTTTGTTTTTGTACCTGGTAAATATTTATCTACTAATTTTTGAATATCATCTGCTTGTGTCATACCAATTTCAAAAGCTACAAGACATTTTTCTTTCATGTGTTCTTTTATGTTTTTAAATATTTTTTTGTAACAGTCCATTCCATCTTCTCCAGCATATAAGGCCAATGATGGTTCATTTTCCTTAACAATATCTTCTATTTCTTCTGTTGTTTTTATATATGGAGGATTACTGATAATTACATCATATTTTTTATTTACATTTTCAAACATATCACTTTTAATGATGTTTGCAGTGGATTTTAACTTTATACAGTTTTTCTTAGTTACTTCTAAGGCTTCTCCGCTTATATCAATTAAATCCACCGTTTTTGTGGAAACTTTTTTTTCTAAAGTCAAACCAATTACTCCACTGCCACATCCTAAATCTATAATATCCACAGGACTTGTGAAAAACTCTTTAATATATATAATAGTATTTTCCACAAGCTCTTCTGTCTCAAATCTTGGTATCAGAACTCTTTCATCTATGTAAAATTTATTTCCATAAAAATTAACATTTCCTAATACATACTGTAGAGGTTTATTGTTTTTGATTGCAAGTACTTCTTCTTTTAATAATTCTACTTTGTTATTTATTACTATTTCGTCTAAATGATTTAATAATTCTAGAGGGTTACATCCTAAAAGTTCAGCAATTAAAATCTTAGCATGATCTGAATGAATATGCTGTTTAGCAAAAAACAGAAGCTCTTCTACTGTCATTATGCTTCTGTTTCTCCTTGCAATTTTCTCTTTTGATCTTCCTGAATCAACGCATTAATAACGTCATCTAAATCTCCATCCATAACTCTATCTAAGTTTTTAGTAGTAAACCCTATTCTATGATCAGTTACTCTATTTTGTGGATAATTGTAAGTTCTAATTTTTTCAGCACGATCACCCGTACCAATTTTGCTTCTTCTTTCTGCTCCAGCTGCTTCTTGTTGCTCCCTTAATTGCATCTCATAAAGTCTAGTTTTTAATACTTTCATTGCTTGCTCTTTATTTTGTATCTGACTTCTTTCATTTTGACAAGTAACCACTGTGTTGGTTGGTAGGTGAGTAATTCTTACAGCAGAGTCAGTTGTATTTACTCCTTGGCCTCCACAACCACTAGAACGATAAATATCGATTCTTAAATCATTGGGATTAATTTCTATTTCTATATCTTCATCAGCTTCAGGCATTACTAATACTGTTGCCGTTGATGTTTGAAGTCTTCCGTTAGCTTCTGTCACAGGAACTCTTTGTACTCTATGAGAGCCACTTTCATATTTTAATAATGAATATGCATTTTTCCCTTTAACAATAAATTCAATTTGACTAAATCCTCCGGCTGTACCATCTACTGAATTATATACTTGATATGAAAAACCTTTTTTTTCTGCATATCTTGTATACATTCTGAATAGATCTCCAGCAAATATATTTGCTTCATCCCCTCCAGCTGCACCACGAATTTCAATAACAACATTCTTATCGTCATTAGGGTCTTTAGGAATCAAAAGAACTTCCAATTCTCCATCTAACTTTTCTTTTTCTGATTCTAATTCCTTAAGTTCTTCTTTAGCCATTTCTCCTAATTCTGGATCTTTTATCATTTCTTTTGTACTTTCTATTTCCTCTAAGACTTTTTTATATCTTTTATAACAATTCACAACATCTTCTAAGGAAGCTATCTCTTTAGAATATTCTCTTGTTTTTTTTATGTCGCTTAAAATTTCTGTCTTTGTTAGTTCTTCTTGTAAATAGTTATACTTTGCTAGTGTAGCTTCTAATCGCTCAATCATATTCTCACCCTTTCTTGGTAATCACTGGTATTATAACATAATTTCATGAAGAAAAAAACTAGATTATTGTTCTAGTTCTAATTCATCTTCATCTATTACCACTAAATCTTTTAATTCTTCATTCGCATCTTCATCGTATTCTTCTTCTGTATCATCATAGTTGTCTTCATCAATTTCTTCTATTTCTTCTTTTTCTGGTTCATTTTCAGATTCTTCTTCTTCATCTTCTTCTATTATCTTTGCAACTTTATCCGATGTGTGACGACTTCTTAAATCCCATTTTCCATCATCTAATAAAATAAATCTTTTATCTGTAGAAAGTGCTGTATAATAATCACCAATTTTAGTTTCAAAAACACTATCTGGTAATTCTAATAATCTAATTATCTCTTTAAATAATTCTGCTGTATTCATAGACGTTTTACTTTCTTCTAAGATTAAGTTAGTGATATCTTTATTTGACAATAATTCTAAATCTTCTTTGTTCATTTTACTAAGACTCATAATGCCCTCCTATATTCAAAACATTATATGCTAAAATTTCAAATTTGTTATGGTAAAAAAAATACCAATAAACTTATAACATATATCTATTAGACATGCAACACTTTTTTTACATTTTTTCTGGAACTTTTATTGCCAATACATCTAATAGCATCATGTTTATATCATAGACAATTTTTGTTAATGTTAACCAAGATTCTTTTAGTTCTTTATCTTCCTCAGTTAAAATTTTATTTTCTGTATAAAATTTGTTATATAGAGATGTCAATTTGTAGATATATTCTGTAATATCATTTAAACTTCTAGAATCAAAGGCTTTATTTAAAATAATTGGCAACCTTATAATTGTTAATGCAATATCTTTTTCTGTTTCCGTTTTAAATTTAGTTATTTTTCCTATATTTTCATTTACACCTTTTTTTAAAAGTGATTTCATACGAATTGTGGAATATAAAAGATATGGTCCTGTTTTTCCTTCTAAATCTGCAAATTTTTCTGGTTCAAATATATAATCTGTTCCTCTAAATGGTAAAAGATCAGCATATTTTAGAGCTGCAATAGCAACGATTTTCGCAACTTCTTCTCTTTTGTTTTCTTCTACTGTATCTGGGTTAATTTTCTTTTTTGTTTCTTGCTCAACTAAATTTATTAATCCCTTTAGACTCATTACACCTCCATCTCTTGTTTTAAATGGTTTTCCATCTTTACCATTCATAGTCCCAAATCCTATATGCTCTAGTTCCACTCTATCTTCTACTAATTTTACTTTTCTGGCTGCACGAAACACCTGATCAAAATGTAAAGATTGTCTTGCATCTACACAATACCATATTTCATCTGGATTTAATTCTTTTTTACGTTGTAATATTGTTGCTAAATCCGTAGTTTCATAGGATACTGTACCATTTGAACGTTTATATAATAATGGTGGCATAGGAGAAGTATCACTTTCTTCTTTTACTTCGATTATCTGAGCACCTTCACTATTTGTTAAAACATGACTGTTTTTATATATTTCATCCAATTCATTTAGATATTCTGTCGCATCACTTTCGCCTAACCATAATTCAAAATTTACGTTTAATGTATCATAGACTTGCTTAATGTCTCTTTTTGATATTTCCACAACCTTTTTCCATAAATCATAATAGCCTCTTTCATGATTTTGTATTTTAAAAGTTATTTCCCTTGCTTCTTCTAGATACATGGCATCTTCTTTGGCTTTATTAGATGCGTATGGATATAGTGCTTCTAAATCTGCATTTGTAATTGGAGGTTCTACTTCACTAAAGTCTCCAGTATATGTTTTATCAAAATATACAAGATTTGGATATCTTTTTTTGATTTCTAAAACCACAAGACCTAATGGTCTTCCATAATCACCAAGATGAGCATCACCTATTACTTCATATCCAAGTAATATTGCTAAACGTTTTAAGGCTTCTCCAATATTTGCACTTCTTAAATGTCCTACATGTAGCGCTTTTGCAACGTTTGCTCCTCCGTAGTCTAACACTATTTTCTTTTTTGTTCTTTTATCAATATTCAAACTATTATCATTATAGATTTCTGTCAATAGTTCAGCCAAATACTCATCTGTTAATGTTATATTAATAAATCCTGGTCCGGCGATATTTATGTTTGTAAATCTGTTGTCTTGTTCTATAACTTTAATAATATCTTCAGCTATCAGTCTTGGAGCTTTTTTATAAATTTTTGATAATGTCATGGCGTCATTTAATTGGAACTGTCCTAGATCTCTTCTTCCAGAGGGCTGCAATACTAAATTTTCTACACTGTATCCGGCACTCTCTACCAATTTTTCTAAATCTGTGTTTAACTTTTTTATTATACTCATGATATCACCTCTAATTCATATTGATAATTTTCATCTTCTAATTGATATTCTATTTTTATGTTTTTATTCTTTTTAGAAATTTTTTTTGTTTTTATTTTTAGCATTATTTCTTTATTAATTTGTTTTATTTTTATTATTCCTATTGTTGATTTTTTTTGTTCAAATGTATACTCCATCCACAATTCTTTATTTTCTCGCCTGAGCTTCATTTCTTTTAAATTAATTTTTACTTTTGTTTTATCTTCTTCTTGATATATAACTTCTTGCTCGGTTGGATGAAAAATAGCATTATATATTTTTTCTATAACTTTATCTGCTGTTGTTAAAGTTATTTTTACATTAATTTTTGGCATATTTTTATTCCCTTCAATTTCTAGTTTAGATTATAACATAAAAGTCTTATTTTTCCTATTATTTTTAATTTCTTTAGTTATATACATATTTTTTTTCTAAGTAGAGATAATACTAAAGAAAGGAATGATTCCATGCGTATTTTAAAAAAACTTGCAAAAGTTTTTGGCTTTGTTATTATTATTATTTTTCTTTGTTATTTAGGAATACAGCTTTATGTTAAACTTTCTCCTAAGGTAGTTATTAATACTACAAATAGTGTTTTTCTATACGATAAGAATAATGAAGTCTTTTTTCAAGGAAATGATGAAAAAGAATGGGTATCTCTTGATGATATTTCACCTTATGTTGTTGATGCTACTATTTATACAGAGGATAAAAATTTTTACAAACATCATGGTTTTGATTATCTTAGAATTCTAAAAGCTTTTTATATTAACTTAACTAGTGGAACTACTAAGCAGGGAGCTTCAACTATTACTCAACAGTATGCAAAAAATCTGTTTTTATCTTTTGATAAAACTTGGAAAAGAAAATGGGATGAGATGTGGTATACCATAAAAATTGAGTCTACTTACTCTAAAGATGAAATATTAGAAGGCTATCTTAATACAATTAATTACGGACATGGAATGTATGGAATTGAAAATGCTAGTAATTACTATTTTGGAAAGAGCGCAAAAGATTTAAGTTTAGCGGAAGCAACCATATTAACTGGCATTCCTAAATCACCTTCAAATTTTTCTCCTCTTATCAATTTAGAAGCCGCTAAAAATAGGCAATTACTTATTTTAAACTTACTAGTGGAAAATGGTGTTATTACACAAGAAGAAAAAGAAAATGCTTATAATGAAGAATTAACATTTATTGGTGAAAAGGAAAGAGATGAATTGACTACCGTTATGTTTTATCATGATGCTGTTATGGATGAATTAGAATCTATAGATAGTATACCTAAATCTTATTCTGATACTAGCGGATTAAAAATTTATACTAATTTAGATTTAGATTTACAAAAAAAAGTGGAAGAAAATATTAAACAAGCTATTCCAGAAGATTCTAAAATTCAAACATCTGTTGTATTGATGGATCCAAATACAGGTGGAGTTTTGTCTTTAGTAGGAGGAAAAGATTATAATGAATCTGCTTTTAATCGAGCAACAGATTCTTTTCGACAGGTGGGTTCTACTATGAAGCCCTATTTATATTATGCAGCTTTAGAGAACGGTTTTACCTCTAGCTCCGCTTTTACTAGTGAAGAAACTACTTTTGTTTTTAATGATCAGGAAGATTACACTCCACAAAACTATAATAAAACCTATGGAAACAAACCAATTTCTATGGGTACAGCTATTGCGTACTCAGAAAATATTTATGCAGTTAAAACTCATCTTTTTTTAGGTGGTGATGCACTAATTAATGTTGCTAGGCGTGTCGGTATTACTTCCAAATTAGAAAATGTCCCATCTCTTCCATTAGGTACTAATGAGATTAATATTTTGGAAATGGCGGCTGGATATTCTGCATTTGCTAATTTAGGAAACAAAGTTACTCCACATTTTATTGAAAAAGTAGAAGATTCGGATGGTACTGTTTTATATGAGGCAAAAAATTCTAAAGAAGCAGTATTAAATCCTAGTATTACTTTTATTTTAAATAACTTATTAACAGCTACTTATGATAGTGATTATATAGATTATAACTACCCTACGGCTATTGGTCTTGCTCCTAAACTTACACATAAATATGCTTTGAAGAGTGGTACCACTCAAACAGATAATTGGGACATTGGCTTTAACAATAATATAGTTTGTGCTGTTTGGGTTGGATATGATGATAATCAAGCTTTAAAAACAAGCGAATATAAATATGCTCAAGATATATGGTATAAATCTATTGAGTATTACGAACGAAATATTACACCTGGAGATGAATGGTATGAAATGCCAAAAAATGTATCTGCTGTATTAGTAGAACCAATTTCTGGACGCTTAGCAACAGATAGCGATAAAAAGAAAAAAATGATGTATTTTATTAAGGGAACAGAACCTGTTAGTACTGATCAGGAAGTGTTCGACTCTAAAGTGGAAAATGTCAAGCCTACTTAATTGACATTTTTTATTTTTTTTGGGTGTAATATACGCGTTATTTATAGGTGGATTATTATGATAACTAATTTAGAAGAATTTTATAAAAAAATTCAAAATCCAATTCTTGATTACAAGAATTTCGATGCGTTGATTACTGCATATGCAAAACATAATTTTTAGATTCTGAATATAATGTCAATATTGGTCATGTTTATTCACAAGGAAGTAATGTTTATTATCGTGATGATTTTAACACTTTTTACACTATAATTTTTAATTATTGGAAAAAGAACTTAACAACAGTAAAGATTCCTCGTACAAGTTCATTATATTCAATTCAACAATATTTTAAAAATGTAAAAGATGTTACAACATGGAAAGATGCCGTTGTAGCTTTTCAATATAAACGAAGAGCAAAATATTCAAATACGTTATTTGATATTTCTCACAACAGTCACCAAACTAGTTCTGTTGATATTCACGAACAGGATAGAAATACTAAACGTTCACCTTTTGATATAGAACATATTTTATATGTTAATGTTGATTTAGATTATCTTCATAAAATTGCTACAAAGTTTTTAGATAAATGTGAAGAAAAAAATATTCCATATTTATTTAATGCTTGTAGTAAATGCGGCTGTGATAATTCCTTTACTATTAATTCTGATTCAGAACATCTTCCTGACTATTATCAAATATTACAAGAGATAGTAAAAGATGATGACGACTTAAAGAAACATATTTATCATCCTCCAGTTTTTAGTGGGGTTGTTGATGGATGGATTGGATACGAATCTGCTAATCATGCTAATAGTAAAAAAGCTGAAGAGATTACTCATCATATTTTTTCTAAAGTATTTAAAAGAATGGTTGCTGACCAACCAAGAGTACCTTTAAAGCAGGATGATGAAAGAATGACATTAGTTGATTTAGTAAGTTCTAATGTTGTTGATGAAAAAATTGATTATTTATCTAGACTTGATAGGAAACAATTAAAGGAATATTTTTGTCTTAAACCTAGGGATTTAAAAAATAAAAAATTTTTAAATATGATGTTTTCTGCAATAAAAAAAGAATTATTATCAGGAATTTTAAATAAGTCTTTTAAATTTAACGATATTGAAATTTCCTATAGAAAAGGGGTTAAAAAAGCTTTTACTATCTCTCACAAAGATTTAGAGTGTTCTTTAGCTTCTTCTTTTAAGGATATTGCTGAAAATTATCTAGCTACTAAAAAGTCATTACAGTTAGCTATTTTAAAAAGAAAAAACAAATTACCAAAAAAGTTAGGAACTCACAAAAACAAGAGAAGTGTACTAAACGTAGTAATCTAATTAATACTACAAATTCGGATAGCAAAACTAAACTAGATACTTCTACTGTTTATCACCTTACTAAAGATCAAATAATTAAAGATTTACCAATCTATTCTACAGAACAAAGTAGATTCCAAGGAGTAATGACAGATCAAGAAATAGAAGTAAGTAGAGAAAAGATTAAAACTTATTATAAAAATAAAAATAAGAAATTTTTTGGTTTTATTTATTGCTATATTTCTTTTTAAGGGTTTGTTTGATATAATGATAATGATGAGGTGATATGATGATAGAAGTTGTTTTAGGCTGTATTGTTGTGGTTGCATTGATAGGAATTATATTTATTTCATATCATAATAAATTTCGTATCTCTATTGTTAAAATGGAAGAAGCAGAGAATAATATCGACTTATTTTTACAAAGGAAATTAGATTTACTAAAAAGAGCTAGACAAGTTATTATTAAAGAATTAAAGTTGGAAGATTTTTTAGATCAATTAGATAGTGAAATTGTTCCTGATTTAAATCATTTTGAATTAAATGATTTATTAAAAAAGTCTTATAATGAATTATTTCAAATTTTAGACGATAATGAAAAGCTATTTAAAAGTGAGTCTTTAGTACATATTATTGATGATTTAAATGCTAATGAAATTGACCTAGTTGCTTCAATTAAGTTTTATAATGATACGGTTGTTACCTTTAATCAACTTATTGTATCTTTTCCATCTAATATTATTCGATTATTTTTTGGATATAGAAGAAAAGAGTTTTATAATCATGAAAAAAGAGAAATCTATGAAATTTTAAAAGATAATTAGAAAGAAGGTTTAGTATGTCATTTATTGATACTATAAAAGAGAGAGCAAAAAGTGATAAAAAAACAATTGTTTTACCAGAAACGATGGATCGTCGTATTATGGAAGCTACACAAAAAATATTAAAAGATGATATAGCAGATATTATATTAATTGGTAGAGATGAAGAAATAGAAGAAAGTAGTAAAGGTTTTGATATTAATAAAGCTACTATTATTAATCCATTTACTTCTCCTTTAACTGATGAATTAATTGAAAAATTAGTAGAAATACGTAAAAATAAAGGTCTTACACATGAAGAGGCTAAAAAATTATTATTAGAAGATTATATGTATTACGCATGTATGTTGGTTAAAACTGGTAGAGCTGATGGTGTTGTTAGTGGTGCTTGTCATTCTACTGCTAATACGTTAAGACCAGCTTTACAAATTATAAAGACAAAACCAGGGACGATGTTAGTTTCAGCCTTTTTCTTAATTGTTGTTCCAGATTGTAATTATGGAGAGCATGGAACTTTTATCTTTGCTGATAGTGGTTTAGAACAAAATCCTACTCCTGAGAGATTAGCTGCAATTGCTGCTTCTAGCGCTGAAACATTCGAATTATTAGTACAAAAAGAACCTATCGTTGCAATGTTGTCTCATTCTACTATGGGAAGTGCTTCTCATCCTGATGTTGATAAAGTTGTTGAGGCAGTAAAAATCGCAAAAGAAAATTATCCACAATATAAAATCGATGGAGAATTACAATTAGATGCTGCTATTGTTCCAGAAGTAGCTGCTTCTAAAGCTCCTAACAGTAAAGTTGCTGGACATGCTAATGTATTAGTATTTCCAGATTTAGATGCTGGAAATATTGGATATAAATTAGTACAAAGACTTGCAAAAGCAGAAGCTTATGGTCCTGTTACGCAGGGAATCGCTGCTCCTGTCAATGATTTATCAAGAGGATGCTCTGCAGATGATATTGTTGGAGTAGTTGCTATTACTGCTGTTCAAGCACAAAATAAATAAAAGGAAGTTGTTTATAACTTCCTTATTTTTGTGATGAATTATCTTGAATAATTCTATTTTTTTGAAAACAAACATTTACTCTACTCTCCAATTAATTGGTTTTAATCCTTTACTTTTTAGAAAATTATTTGTTTTAGAAAATGGTTTACTACCAAAAAATCCGTTGTATGCGGAAAATGGAGATGGATGAGCTGACTCTATTACATAATGAATAGGATTTGTAATTAGTTTCTTTTTTGCTCTAGCATAGCTGCCCCAGAGAATAAATACTACTGGTGTTGTTTTTTTATTAATTATTTCTATCACTTGATCCGTAAATTGTTCCCAGCCATGATTTTTATGTGATGTTGGTGTGTGTGCTTCTACTGTTAATACAGCATTTAATAGTAGCACACCTTCTTTTGCCCAGGGCTTAAGTGAGTTATGTTCTGGAAATAAGATTCCCAAATCACTTTCTAGTTCTTTAAAAATGTTCTTTAATGATGGGGGTTTTAATACTTCGTTACTTACTGAGAAAGATAATCCTTCTGCTTGATTTGGTCCATGATATGGGTCTTGCCCTAGTATTACAACTTTTACATTGTCAAAATCTGTATAACGGAAGGCATTAAAAACATCACTTTGTTTAGGATATACAGTTTTTATTTTATATTCTTCTTTAATAAAGTCCATTAGGTTTTTAAAGTATTCCTTTTGATATTCTTGCTTTAATAATTCATCCCAGTTATTGCCTATCATTTTATCCCTCTTTCTCATTTTGCAAGCTCTTTATTTTTTCTTTTACTTCTAAATAAAGTTCCGGCATTGGATCCATTTTTCTTTTTAGAAAAGTATCATATATTTCTAATGCTTCTGTAGCATTAATCTGATTTATTTTTTCTTCTACTATTTTATATGATGTATTTTTGTAATTAGATGCAGCTAGATAAGATAATATTTGAATATAAGACTTCCATGGTAAATCAGATTTTTTATACAAATCTAGAGCTACATCGTCTGTTATTTCTTTTGGATTTTTTATTATTATTTTATTAGTTCTAAATACTCCATGTGGAGCAGAAGGTGACTCACATTCAATTACTTCTGCCCCTTCTGGAATTATTACCTCATAAATGGTATTTCCTCTTAGTAACCATCTTAAAATTTTGTCTTCTGTGGAAAAGTTAAAACCTCCCATTTTCTCTGGTGTTGTGGCATTTTTATTCCAATTTTGTGCAACATTTACTTCATTAATTTTATAAACTACTTTTGGGTTAGCATTTGATTGGATATTATCCATTACTTTAAGATACTTCATATTTCTACCTCTATTTATGATAACTTTCGTTATTCATTATTTTAAATGCTCTATATATTTGTTCTAGTAATAACACTCTAAATAGTTGGTGCGGAAAAGTCATTTTGGAAAAAGAAAGATGCATTTTTGTTTTTTCTTTTATACTTTGATCAATTCCATAACTTCCACCTATAATAAATGTAATATTACTATTAATCATTTGTATATCTTCTATTTTCTTTGAAAATTCTTCTGAAGTAAATTGTTTGCCATCAATTTCTAAAGTAATTATATACTCTTTTTCGGATATATGTTTTTTTATTTTTTCTGATTCTTTTTCCATTGCTTGGATAGGTGGTAATAGTCCTTCATCTTTTATCTCAATTATTTCTATATCCGTATATTTTCTTATTCTTTTTTGATATTCTTCTACAGCTTCTTTTAAATATTTTTCTTTTAATGCTCCTACAGCAATTATTTTTATCATATTACACCTCTAACATTGGACTTTCTTCTGACTGTCTAGCAATTAGTATCTGTATTTTTGTATCTCCCAACTCTTCGCAAACTGCTTCTAATGCTTTGTCTTCTGTATTATTTTTTTCGCTTAGATGGGCTAATACTATATATTTAGTATTTTTTCCAATTATTTTCTTTAGATATTTAGCTGTTGTTTTATTGGATAAATGTCCTTTATCACTAATTACTCTTTCCTTTAAGAATCGGGGGTATGGTCCATCCATTAACATTACTTCATCATGATTCGCTTCTATAATATAGATGTCTTTTCCTGTCATTTTTGCTAAATATTTTCTGTTTATATAACCGGTATCTGTTACATAAACAAGTGATTTATTGTTGTAAGATATTATATATCCAACAGAGCAATTTGTATCATGTGAGGTGTGAATTAATTCTATTTCCACATCTTGTATTGCAAATTTATCTTGTATAAATATACAACGATATCTCGGTACTATCTCTTCTAATTCCTCATACATCTTTTCTGGTATATAGACAGCCAAATTTGTATGATTTATAGCTGATTTTAATCCGTTTATATGATCCTTATGACTATGTGTAATTAAAATACCAGAAAATTGTTCAAAAGAAAGGGAATTTTCTTCTAAACTCCTTTTCAGAGTCAAGTAGGAAATTCCCATATCTATAATTATACTTGTATTCTCACATAATACTATTGAACAATTTCCTTTTGATCCACTAGCAATTGTTTTTACTTTCATTTTAGTAGAATGCTAATGGATTTAAAGGTGTTCCACCACGATATGGATAACCTCGCCAGATAGCAAAGTGTACATGTACTCCTGTTGCTGCTCCAGTCATTCCCATACTTCCTATAATTTGTCCCTTTACTACATAGTCACCTACTTTAACTTTTCTTGAGCCAGATACCATATGTGCATATAGTGAATAATAACCATTTCCATGATCAATTGTTACAAACTCTCCATTATCGTATTTATATGAAGATTGAACTACAATACCATCTTTTGCTGCAAATATATTTGATCCATAACCACATCCAGCTATATCAATGGCATCATGTAAAGTTCCCCACCTATATCCAAATGGACTTGATACAGAAGAACATGTAGCAGGCCATCCCCATTCTCCTGGTGTTGCTACTACTGTACCATAACCAGAATAACTTGACTTTTTACCACCTTTTACTACAATTTCATTGACTGGTTCTTTCAATACTTCTCCATTACCTACTGGTGTTACCGATACAGTTGCTCCATTTATTTTCTTAACCTTTTGAGTTTTTCTAGTAATTCCTTTTACACCTGATTGAATTATTTCACTATAACCAACTTCTTTATTATTATCATATTGTGTTTCCGTTTGATAGTTGGTTTCTTCATCCAAAACAACATGATCAATTTCTACAACACTAATTTGTGGTTTTAATATTCCTAATGTTACTGTCTGTCCAACATATAACAATGTATTTGCACTACTAAATTCTGGATTAGCAATTAAAAATTCTTCAGTTGATATTTTGTTACTAAAGGCTATTTGTTCTATTGTATCGCCTGCTTGTACTGTATATTTTTGTTGATCTTTTGTCGTACCAAACATTAAATAACGACTCAATGAATTTGTATCTTGGTAAATAGTTTTATCAACAGGAATATTTTTCTTACTGATTGTTATTTTATTTTCTATATATATTTCATCCACTCTTTTTCCAGTATCTTTTATTTCTTCTTGGGTATCGTTCGCATAATTTTCATAATCTGTTTCTGATATGAAAGAATGTACTATATTATCTATTGATTCTTTAAAAATTTTTTTATCTAACACATAAATAGTTTGTTTTTTTCCTTTTACTTCTGTTCCATCTACTGCTTGAGAATCTACTGCTCCAATTGTTATAGCATAGCCTTTTATAGTAAACGGAGAGATATCTTTAATTTTATTATAAACTTCTCTTACTGATAAAATATTGTTATCAAAAGTTATCTCTTTTTCTATATCTAAATCCTCTGGTAAATATACTTTATTTACACCAAATTCTTCTTTTATCTGTTTTTGCTTTTTATCAATATAGTTTTCTAATTCTTTTTTAGATTCTATTAATCCAATTGATTTACCATGTAAATAGACACGATATAAGCTTTTGGGTGTTACGTTGGTATAAGCTGATAATAATGGAAGAGTAATGGCTAAAATTAGTACTATTAATATTCTAGATATTTTCTTATTCATTATTCTTCACCCCTATTTCCTTTGCTTAAATTAAGCATAGTAGAAGTATCTTTTTTAAATAGTAATTCCACCGTTGCAGTTGGACCATTACGATGTTTTCCTATGATTAATTCTACTATACTTGTATTATCTTCATTTCTTGCTTCTTTTTTGTAATAATCATCTCTATATAAAAATGCAACAATGTCAGCATCTTGTTCAATAGATCCAGACTCACGTAAATCACTCATAATTGGTCTTTTATCTTCACGAGCCTCTACACTACGAGATAATTGTGATAAAGCTATTACTGGTACTTGTAGCTCCATGGCCAATGTTTTTAGACTTCTAGATATATCTGATACTTCTTGCTGTCTGTTAGCACCATAATTTTTACCACCAGATATTAATTGTAAGTAATCGATTACTACTAAAGATAATCCTTTTTCACTGGATGCTAATCTTCGACACTTGGCTCTAATTTCTCCAATTGTGATACCTGGTGTATCATCCATCACCAAATTAGTATTAGATAATTGTGATATCGCTTCATTTATTCTTTTCCAGTCTGTATTCATTAAATTTCCTGTACGTAGTTTAAAGCCATCCACTTGACCTAAAGAAGAAATAATACGCATCGCTAATTGCTCTGCACTCATTTCTAAGTTAAATAGTGCTACTGACTTATCTTGTGTCATAGCTGCGTGAGTAGCTAGATTTAGAGCAAAAACAGTTTTTCCCATGGCAGGCCTTGCTGCTATTATAATTAGTTCATTTGGATGCAATCCTGTTGTTAATTTATCTATATCATACCATCCAGTAGCAAGACCTGTTACTTCTCCTTTATGCTCTGATAATCTTTCTAAATCTAATTGAGTTTTTTGTAATATATCTTTTATTGATCTAAATTCGCTTGATTTTCTATTTTTTACAATATTTAAAATCTTTTTCTCTGAATTATCTAAAATCTCATTTACCGTCTCATCTGTTCGATATCCTTCTGATGCAATATCTGTTGCTGTTTCAATTAATTTTCTTAAAATAGAAGCATCTTCTACATTTTTTATATAGTAATCTATATTACTTGCTGTAGGAACAAAGTTTAATACTTCTGTTAAATATTCTACTCCTCCAATTTCAGTTAATTGATTATTTTTTTTCAAATATCCAGTCACCGTTGTGATGTCAATTGGAGTTTTTTCTTCTACTAAAGCATTCATCGCAGCAAATATCTTACCATTTTTTTCATCATAAAAAGAGTCTGGAGATAAGTTTTCACAGGCTTTTTGTAATGCATATTTTGATAAAAAGCATGCACCTAAAACAGATTCCTCTGCTTCGATGTTATTTGGTAACGTTTTTATTGGCATTATTTCACCTCTATTTTATGATATGTGCTTTTATAGTTGCTTTTACGCCTGGATATAGATTAATATCTATATGATGGAATCCAAGACTTGCCATCGCTGTTGTCAATTCTATTTGACTTTTTTCTATTTTATAGCCATATTTTGTTAATTCATCTCTTACTTGTTTGATACTGACACTGCCAAACACCTTGTCTCCTTCTCCTGTTTTTACTTTAAATTCTAATATTAATTTATCTAATTCTTTTTTTAATTCTTCTGCTTCTTTTTTATTTTTAGCATCTGTGGCAGCTTTTGCTTTTTTTTCTTTTTCTAATTTCGCCATATTTTCTTTATTTTTAATGACTGCATAACCATTTTTAATTAAAAAATTTTCAGCATAACCATCTTTTACCTTTTTTATTTGTCCTTTTTTACCTTGATTTTTTAAGTCTTTAATAAAAATTACTTCCATTTTATTCACCTTCTTCTTTCGCAATAGCTTTCTTTAATTCTTGTTCTACTTTACTGATTGTTGTTTTTTCAATTCTAGCAGCTCCGTTATAATCATCTCCGCCTCCACCTAAGGATTCTAGAATTTTAGTTATATTAAAGTTTCCTAGACTTCTTGCGCTTACTCCAATTGTATCTTTTCCAACTTTTCCAATGACAAATGAAGCTTCAATATTATTAAAGAAAAGTAATGTATCAGCAACTTTAGCCAAATCTTCTCTTCTATATATTGTATATGGACTAGCTTTTGTAAAAGCAATTTTTTTATTAATTGTTTCAATATCAGTTAACAACTTTTGACGTTCAGTATACTCTTCTACATCTTGTTTTAATAAATATTGAACTTTTTTAGCACTAGCACCTAAATTAGCTAAATAATATGCTGCATAATATGTTTCAGCACTTGTCTTTAAAGTAAAGTTGTTAGTATCTAATACAATTCCAGATAATAATACAGTAGCATAATATGGATCTAATTCTACATCGTAAAATTCTGTTAATTCTGTAATCATCTCACAAGTGCTAGACACTTCAGAATCATGGATTATCAATGCATCCTTGACAGTAGATTTTCCTATGTCATGATGATCAATTATAATTTTTTCATCTATTTTTTTTAGTATATCTTTATTCTGTAATAATTCTACTTTATTTGTGTCTAATATAATCAAAAGATTTTTCTTGTTATTGGGATAAAGATATTTGTCTAATTCTTCTCCGTGAATAATTGGAATACAGCCATCTAATTCTTTTAATATTTTTTCAACACCCAATTCATGAGTTTTATCGTCTACAATTATATAACAAGTTTTTTTTCTTTGCTTTAAGATTAGGCTTAAACCAATACAACTGCCTAATGCATCTAAATCTAAATCTTTATGAGCCATTAGGAAGATAATCTTTGCTTTTTTTATACGTTTATTTAACTGTTTTCTCTGCTCTATAATCTTCATCGTTTCCTCCTGTATTTCTCTTTCTTATTATATAATACTTTCATGTGTTTGTAAAATGAAAAAAGAGTTCTTAAAAGAACTCAATTAATTATCTTGTATAAGGCATCAAAGCGATTGCTCTTGCTCTTTTTATTTGTTGTGAAATATGTCTTTGATGTTCAGCACAATTACCAGTTATTCTTCTTGAAACAATTTTTCCTTTTTCATTTATATATCTTTTTAATGTTTCTGGATTTTTATAGTCAACTGTTGCACCAGTACACATCATACATACTTTTTTCTTTTTACGTCCAAATTCTGCCATTTTATTTCCTCCTTTTTTAGAATGGTAATTCATCATCACTTATTTCGATACTAGATCCGAAATCAACAAAAGGATTGCTATCTACATCTGTTCCTTTTGGCTCATTATCAGAACCAAAATCGTATGGTGTAGGCCCTGCATTGTTTGATGAATATTGTGCGTTGCTACTTGCATTTACATTATTAGATGACCCTTTGGAACTTAAGAATTCAACATTATCTGCTACAACTTCAGTTACATATCTTTTTTGACCGTTTTGGTCGTCATAACTTCTTGTTTGAATGCGTCCATCAATTGCCACTTGGCTTCCTTGAGATAAGTAGTTTTTTACATTTTCAGCTTGTTTTCTCCAAACAACAATATTTATAAAATCAGCTTCTCTTTCTCCATTTGCATTGCTAAAATTTCTATTTACTGCTAAGGAAAATGTGGCAACAGCAGTATTGCTTCCTGTATATCTTAATTCTGGGTCTCTAGTTAATCTTCCTATTAAAAATACTTTATTCATATTCTACCTCTTTTTTAGTCTTCTACTTTTACAATTAAGTGACGAAGTAAATTTTCATTAATTCTTACAACACGGTCGAATTCAGCAACTGCTTCTGGAGTTGCCTCTACTACGAATAAGTAATAATATCCTGTTTTGAATTTTTTTATTTCATATGCCAATTCTCTAGGACCCATTGCCTTTTCTTCTAACATTTTTGATTTTCCATCTTCTAAAACCTTTTTTAAATTTTCTGCTGTTTTATTAATTTCAGTTTCTTCCATATCTGGTCTTACGATGAACATAATTTCATACTTTCTCATTTCTAACACCTCCTTTTGGACTATTGGCTACATAGTAGCAAGGAGTATTTAAAATACTCGTTAGTATTATAGCAACTATTTATTTCTTTGTCTAGCATTATTTTATATTTTTACTCCACGCAAATCTTTTACTCTTTTTACTTTTCCCAATTTTGTTGATAATGTATTACTTTCTAATATATTAATTTCACTTGTAATGCCAAATTTGTTTTTAAATTCTTGTTCTACTAATTTTTTATTGTTATTTACTTCAGCAATCACTTCTTCTTTGGTTTCTATATTTATAGTTAAAATATCTTTGTAGTTTTCATTTGAAAGAACAATTTCATATTGATGAGAAAAATAAGGGTAGGTAAAAAGAAAATCTTCTATTTGACTTACAAACACTTTTACACCCTTTACTTTCAACATATCATCCGTTCTTCCTATAAATTTAATTATTCTAGGACTTTCCTTTCCACAACTACATTTTTCTGTACTTATTTCAACCAAATCATTTGTCTTATAACGAATCAAGCCAAAACATTCATTATAAATTGTTGTTACTACTAATTCTCCTACATTGCTAGTAGTTGGCTTTTTAGTTATAGGATCTATTAATTCAAAATAATAACTATCATTTAAATGCATTCCATTTTCATGTTGACATTCCATTCCTAGTCCTGGACCTAGTGTTTCTGTCATACCATAGTCCTGTGTTACACTTACCCTTTCACCCCACGCTTTTTTTATTTTCTTTCTCATTGTTTCTGTTAATAATTCACTTCCTACACGTATGATTCTTAATGGTATTTTTTTTATGTCGATTTCTAATTGTCTTGCTTTTTCATATAAATGCATAGCATGAGATGGACTTGTTATTAATACCGTTGGATTTAATTTTTTCATATAAAATAATTGCATTTGCGTTGATAATGTTCCTGTTGGAATTATTTTACATCCCAATTTTTTTAATCCATCATAAAAGCTAAATCCTCCTGTAAACATTCCAAAACCATAACATATTTGAACGATATCGTTTTTTGTAATTCCTGCAAACATAGCATTTGTTATAATTGTATCTTCACGTAATAATATATCTTTTTCTGTTAATCCTACAATTAATGGTTTGCCAGTTGTTCCACTAGATGCATGATATATTTTAATTTTTTCTTCATCAACACAGTTCCATCCATTAGGATAATCTTTAAGTAAATCTTCTTTTGTTGTTAAAGGTAATTTTTTTATATCATTCCAGTCAGTAATATCATTAGGCATTAGATGTTTTTCCTGCATTTTTTTATGATAAATTTTATTATTGGTATATATTCTGTTTAATTGTTTTTTGAATTCTCGAAATTTTTTATCCATTTACTTCCTCCAATCTATAAATTTTACCTTTCTTTATCTCTTTTATCATTTTTGTTAATATTATCGTCATAATAATTGCACATATAAATAAAAATAATGTTCCAATAACTTTATTATTAAACAATATTTTTTCTGTTATAAATGTTTTTAAAATCATTCCCTGTGTTAGATATATATATAATGTATTTCTACCTAATATAGTTAATATTCCTTCTTTTCTAGGAACTAGATTTAAAAAACTTATACTTACAATAATACTGAACATATAAAATAATATACGTTCTATACATGCTATAATCGGTTTTATATTTCCAATATCATAATAACTATATTTTCCTTTCAGTATTTTAATTGATAAAATATCATTATAGTTTAAAATTAATATCAAAATTAATATGGATACAATAATTGTAATATGTCTTACCTTTTTTGTATTTATTCTTGGTAATATGTTTAATTCTTTTGCATAATAACCAATAACATAAAATGGAAAAAACACAAAAGTTCTGGATAAAGATAGTTCAGAACCTATCCAAGGGATAAATCCCACTAATATTCCTATTACAATAGAAAGTGGTATCATTGTTTTATAATCAGCTCTTTCTAAGATAAATTCAAATATATTATATAAAGTCATAGTAATAAGAAACCATAATGTATATCTTGGTATAAAATAGTTAAAGCTAAAATCTATTATTCGTAAAATATATGCATAATAAATGGTAATAATAGTTTGCCATAAGAGATAAGTTTTTAATAAATTTATTATTCTTTTACATTTTTTTCTTTATTTTTAGATGAAAAATAGGCGGATATAAAAAAGAAACATTGAAGCATAAATAAGGAAGCAAATTTAAAAAAGTCATCATTGTAGTTATAATATTTTGAGCAAAGACTTAGTACATGAGCTAAAATAATAAATAATATTAAAATGCCTTTTATGTTGTCGAAATATACAATTCTCTTCATAAATTTCTCCTTTAATACAGTTTATAAAATATATGTGTCAAATTAGTGAATTTATTGTGTAAAAAAAATGAAATAAGTGAATAATTGAATTATTCACTTATTTCTTGATAAAAGCAACCAACAAAATTTTGCCCTATGTCTTTTTCGTTATCTCTTATTTCTTTTGTATGTGAGTAATAATTTTTATTACTGTATGTATCTATAGGACTTTCTTTTATGTTTTCTTCCTTTATCCCTTCTTCTATTAATTGACTTTTTATTGAAGATACTAAGTCTATATAATAAATATTTCCTTCTTTAGTGATGCTTTCTTTCCATACTTTTTTATTAGTAGCCCATTTGGGATATTGGTTATATTGATAATTTTTTCTTTTTATACAACTTCCTATATATATTTTTATATTTTTAGAATCACTATTTACTTCTTTTTTTAAGGCTTTTATAGTCCATTTTGGAACTTCTCTATTTATTTGTTTTGCACCACAATGTGAAACTGCTACTACTTGATTTTTTATATCTTCTGCAATTATGACAGGGCAATCAGCCATTCTATGTCCTATTACAATATTAGGACATTTGGTATCAATTAAAAGAATATCACAAGGGAATTTTTCATACCAATAATCTTTTTGTGTTAATTTTTTTTGTGATATTTTAGTATATGCACCATCTGGGTAATCAACATTCAATTCCACATCTTTTTGACATGGTTGAATAATATGTTTACCATCAAAATGATATTTTTTTCCTATTTTATTTTTTATTTCTGATAATTTTAATTTTATTTCATCTTCAGTAGTTCCTTTTGGATAAAATTTTTTTGCTAAACTCATACATCCATCTTTTTTATTACTTTCAAATATTATTAGTCTATATTTATTCATAATAAGTTCGCCTCACAATATTAGACGTTAAATCTAAAGTGACAAATATCTCCATCTTCCATAATGTATTCTTTTCCTTCAAGTCTAGCACGTCCTGCTTCCTTGACTTTTAATTCATTCCCATATTTCATTAAATCATTATATGATATTACTTCGGCACGTATAAATCCTTTTTCAAAATCCGTATGAATAATTCCTGCACACTGTTTTGCATTCATTCCTTTTTTAAATGTCCAAGCTCTAACTTCATCTTTTCCAACAGTAAAGTAAGTTGCTAGTCCTAAAATATCATAAGTTGCTTTAATTAAATTATCTATTCCTGAACCTTCTAGTCCTAATGCTTCTAACATTTCTTCTTTTTCTTCTTTAGTTAATTCGCTTAAATCTTCTTCTACCTTTGCGCATAAACTTACCACTTTTGCATTTTCGTTTGTTGCATATTTTTTTACTTCTTTTACATACTCATTATCAGGATTTCCTAATTCACTTTCTTTAATATTTGCTAGATATATAATTGGTTTTAGTGTTAAAAAACTATATGATTTTAGTGATTTTAACTCATCTTCTGTAAATCTTACTTGCCTTAAGGCTTTATTTTGTTCTAAAGCAATCTTTGCTTTTTTTAAAGCCTCTAATTCTGTTAAATCGTTTTTATTTTTAGTTGTACGTGCTTTCTTGGATACTCGTTCTAATCTATTGTTAATTACATCTAAATCTGCAATTGCAAGCTCTAAATTAATAGTTTCTATATCTCTTACTGGGTTAATATTTCCATCTACATGAATAATTTTTCCATCTTCAAAGCATCTCACAACTTCTACTATAGCATCTACCTCTCTAATATGTGATAAAAACTTGTTTCCTAAACCTTCTCCCTGCGATGCACCTTTTACAAGACCAGCAATATCTGTAAATTCATATGCTGTTGGTATGAATCTATTAGGTTCATACATTTCTTTTAATTTTTCCATTCTCTCATCTGGCACTGTTACTACCCCTACATTTGGCTCTATAGTTGCAAAGGGATAATTTTCTGCTAATATTTTTTGATTTGTAATTGCATTAAAAAGTGTTGATTTACCTACATTAGGCAATCCTACAATTCCTGCTGTTAAACTCATAATATACCTCTTTTCTTTTTTTATTATATCACATCAAATTGATTTTTTGCTAATTTGAGATTTAAATTTTGCCCTATATATATAATTAAGATTAACGCCATTTAATTATCTTCTAATATCATAATAAGCTATTATATGTTATTTATTTATAAAAAAAACACCTTTGGTGTTTATAATGTTGGAAATACTCCTGGTCCGAGTGGTAATCCAGTAATATACCATCCTATCACTATTAAAATCCAAGTAGCAAATATAATTAAGAAATATGGTGTAATTATTTTTAGACATTTTCTAATAGTATATGGTTTATTTTTATTTAAATTATATATATTTAAATATCCTACATAAATTACAAAGGATGCTAATATTGGAGTAAATCCATTGGTCATAGAATTTCCTATTCTCATAAC
The DNA here is from genome assembly GCA_944332635.1 of uncultured Bacilli bacterium. Lineage (GTDB taxonomy): Bacteria > Bacillota_I > Bacilli_A > RF39 > UBA660 > Faecimonas. The sequence continues at coordinate 21,872 of CALVKI010000010.1, read as the reverse complement.
TACTTGTGCAAATTGAGGAGAAATATTTGTTTGCATAAACATAGGAACTACAATAGGTGAAAATATCATCCACTTAGTTGTAGGGCTTGTCAACACTAAATTTGATAAAGCTATAATTATTAGCGTAATAATAATTAATGGGATACCACTAAATTCTAAGTGTTCCAATAGATTTGCTAACCAAGCTGTAATGATTACACCTATATTAGTTTCTTTAAATACTGCAATAAATTGAGATACTACAAATATTAAAATAAAAATATAAGATGTTTTACTAAATTTATTTCCTACTTCTTCAATTAGTTTTTTATCACTTTTGATGGATTTAGCTCCAAATCCATAAGCAAGTCCCGTAAGAATTAATAAAATTGTTATTAAATATGTGAAACCAGATTGAAAGTAAGAATTATCTCCAAACAACTGATTTAAATATGTATTTTCATTCATATCAAGTAACATCCCTGAATATGGTAAACTTGGTATTAGCATATATATAAATAACAATATTACTATAATACAAGTGATTAAAGAAAACCTTAATCCTCGTCTTTCATATTTATCTTTTTCAATTCTTTTTTGCTCTTCTTCCTCTAAATTAATTGCACTATATTGTTCTGTTTTGGCAAATTCTTCTTCCTTTTTATATTTTCCAATTTTTGGGGCAATAATTTTTTCTATAACTAATGTTCCGATTATTGAAATTATAATTGAAGTTGCTATAATAAAGAACAAATTAGAGGTTAGGGAAATATGCATTGTATCATCTACTAACCAAGCTGCAGTTCTGGTATAATCCATTAATGCTACTTCCATTGATCCAACAAATATAGTAACACCATATCCAAAGGAAACTCCGCAAAATGCTGTTATAATTCCTAATATAGGATTACGTCCATTCATAAAATAAATTAATGCAACTAAAGGAATTAAAATAGCATATCCAACTTCATTTATTAATGATGAAATAGTTGCAACAAAAATGATAATAAAAGTAAAAATTTCTTTTGGCATCTTTTGGAAAAATCTTTTTGATAAAGCTTCAATTAATCCAGTTGCTTCTGCAATTGTTATACCTATTAATGCTAATAATAGTGTTCCTAACGGGGCAAAACTAATAAAATTGGTTGTTGCATCTCCTATTAAAAATTTCATTCCATCAAAACTAAATAAATTTTTTACCGCCACTAGTGTTGGTTCTAATTCATTAGTATTTGGATTAATAGTATTATATGTTGCCTGCATTTCAAAGGTCGATAAAATACCACTTAATATAATTATTACTAGCGTTAAAAATAAAAACACTGTAATTGGATGAAAATAAAATTTTTTGAGTTTTAATTTTCTCTTTTCTTTCATATTTTTATCCTTCCTGCGTAATTATCTTTTTTATTTTTTTATTAAATTCTATTCTAGGTATTAATACTGTTCTACCACAATTAATGCATTTTATCTTGATATCAGCACCTACTCTTGTAATTTCCCATTGATTTGTTCCACATGGATGTGGTTTTTTCATTATTACTTTCGTGCCAATAGTATAGTTATTATTTTCCATGAGTCACCTCAATCTGTTGACATGTTACTTTTATATTTCTCTCATCTAATCTCTTTTTAAATTCGCTGCGTAAAATTCTTTGAGCTTCATAATGTTCCTGTGATTTTGTTTCTACTACTACTCTATATCTCATATTAGAATCTTCAAAATCATCTAATCCCCAAACTTGAATTTCTCCTGTAGCATTTGGAATCTTACCTTTTAATTCTTGTTTGATTTCTTCTAAGGCTCTTGTAACTTTATCTGGATTTTCACTATATGATATTCTTAAATCGATAATTGCTAAATAGTTATTTAAACTATAATTAATTATTGTATCCAATTTATGATTTGCAATAATTTTTACTGCTCCTCTATAATCTTTTATTCTTGTAGTTTTTAAACCCAAAAAAACTACTTCACCCATGAATCCATCATATTCAACAATATCTCCAACTTCAAATTGATTTTCAGTAATAATCGAAATTCCTGCTATTAAATCTTTTGCTAAATCTTGAAAAGCTAATCCTAAAATTGCAGTTGTAATTCCTAATCCTGCAACTATCGATTTTACATTAACTCCAAAATTTGCCAGAATTGCTAATATTATTATTACTACTACAGAATATTTAATGACATTTAAAATAACAATTCTTATTGTATTTGCTCTTTGCTGATGCTGCTTTTTCATTTTTGTATTGTTTAACATTAATTTATTTACTAACTTTTTTAGTAGTTTATAAACAATAAAGCCTATAATGACATATATTATTGGAAATATAATTTGTTCTAATTGGATTGTGACACTATTAAATAATTTCAATTAAAATTACCTCCTTGTGTCTAAATTCATAATTTCTAGTAAACGATTTAAATCATTTCCATTAACAAAACTAATCTCTATTTTATTAGGTTTTATTTTTACTTTTGTTCCTAATTTGTCACATAATTCATCCTCTAAGTATTGATATTCATTCGAATGAGAATTATGTTTTTTTATTTTATGAGTTCTTGTAAATTCATCTGAAGACTTAGTTAAATTTTCTAATTCACGTACACTCATTCCATCTTTAATTATTTTTTCTGCTAATTCTTTTTGTTGGTTTTCATTTTCTAACTTACTTAATACACGTGCATGCCCCATACTCATTTTACTGTCTGAAATTAAATCTTGAATAGGTTCTGGCAAAGTTTGTAAGCCTATCATATTAGTAATATAGCTTCTACTTTTACCTAACCTTTTAGCTAATTCTTCTTGGGTAATATTCAATGTTTCTATTAACTTTTTATATGCACGTGATTCTTCAATTGGATTTAAATTTTCTCTTTGTAAATTTTCCAATAATGCAATTTCCATCATTTCTTCATCAGTAAAATCTCTAATAATTGCAGGAATTTCTTCTAATCCTGCCATTTGTGATGCTTTTACTCTACGTTCTCCTGCAATTATTTCATATCCTCTAATGCTTTTTTTAATAATTATGGGTTGAAAAACTCCATGCTCTTTAATTGAATCTGATAATTCTTGTAATGCATCTTGTTTAAATACTTGTCTTGGCTGATATGGATTACTTCTTAATTCTGAAATTTTGACATTTGTAATTTCTTCTTTAGGCGTTTGTGTTAATATTTTTTCCTCCATTTTATCATAAGCAATCGGTTCATTATAAAATAATTCTTCCAAACCTCTTCCTAATGCTCTACGTTTATTATTTTCCATTTCTATCAATCACTTCCTTTGCAAGATTTAAGTAAGCTTCACTTCCTCGACTTTTTGGATCATATGCAATAATTGGTTCTCCATGTGAAGGGGCTTCTGTCAACCTAACTAGTCTTGGAATTATTGTATTATATACTTTTTCTTTAAAAAACTTTCTAATATCTTCTACTACTTCAAAACCTAGATTGGTTCTAGAGTCTAGCATCGTTAATAATACACCTTCTATATCTAAAGTTGGATTTAAACTTTTTTGAGCTAGCATAATAGTTTTTAATAGTTGTGTTATTCCCTCTAGTGCAAAAAACTCACATTGCACAGGTATAATTACTGAATTAGATGCTGTCAAAGCATTTGTAGTTATTACACCTAACGAAGGAGGGCAATCTATAATAATATAATCAAAGCTATTTTTTATATCAATTAAATGAATCTTTAGTTGTTCTCCTTTTAAAAAACCAGATTCTTGTTTACTTTTTTCCACTAATTCTATATCTAAGCCTGCAAGATTTATTGTCGCTGGTAATACATATAAATTTTTATATTTTGTTTTTATCATTGCTTCTGATATTTTGCAGTCTCCTATTAAAACATCATATACACTTTTTTCTATATCACCTTTATTTATACCTACTCCAGTGGTAGTGTTTCCCTGTGGATCTAAATCTATCAATAATACTTTTTTACCTAGTACTGCTAACGATGCAGAAAGATTGATACTAGTTGTTGTTTTCCCTACTCCACCTTTTTGATTTACTAACGATATCACCTTTCCCATATTTATCACCTGTTTCCATTTTTACTAATATATTGTATCAAAGAAATAACCTTTTTTAAATGCTTTTCGAAAAAAAAGTAGATTTTTATCTACTCTTATTAATCTGCTGTCTTATCTAATTTTATAATCATTTGATATGATTTAGAGAAGTTCATTTCATCAATATCAGCTTTTACACCATGCTGATTTAATTCTTCTACTAAATTCCTTATCATATTTATCGATTGTTGAACTGTAAAGTGATCGTTTTTTTTGATGTTATACTCTTTTTTATGGACATCACCAAAAAGAATTGTATTTATATTTTTATTATTTAATGTATTTTTATCATCATTTATCATTATATTTTCGCTTTTTTTCATTTGTGACTTTGATATAGATCCTATTTCTGAAACAGAGTTAGAGGTTAGATTTTTCATACTTTCATCATCCTTTGGTACATCTACAGGAATCAAATCAGGAGTTTTAAAATAATCCTCTACTTTAGCTTTATTTGAATCTGTTTTTACAATTTTTTCCGCTGGAGTAATAAATTTATAATGTTCTTCTTCATTAGAATTTTCTGGTGAAGATGTTGTTATATTTAAAAGATTGTCTAACTCTGCTCTTGGTTGTGATTGTGGAGTATTTATATCTACAGCGTTTTCCTTAATGTCTTTAATATTCAATATAGATTGTGTACTATTTGGATTAATTCCTCCTACTGGTGTTTCGTTATCGTCATCATCATCATTAATTTCTCCATAATTTATAAATCTTGGTTGATATTCTTCTTCGGTTCCTACTGGAGGAGCAATTTTTATTTGTCCGTAATTTGATGTATCTTCTGGTAAATCAGTATTTGGCATTAATGGGCTACTATTTACGAATGATGAAGCCGTTATTGGAATGGATGAATTATTCATCATATCATTATTCATAGTTTCTGCTTCCTCCTTAGGATATAATTTATTAATTTCGTTTTCTAGTTGACGTACTGTCATTTTCTCATTTATTATTTTCTTTAACATTTCCTTTTGCTTTTTGGAATCTGGGATATTAAGTAAAGTTCTTGCGTGCCGTTCTGATATTTGCTCTTTTAATAATGCAGTTTGCACTTCATCTGAAAGCCCTAATAATCTAATTTTATTTGCAATTGCTGATTGGCTTTTTCCCATTGTCTTAGCTAATTCTTCTTGTGTCATTTGATCTAATTCTAATATTTTTTGATAAGTCCTCGCTTCTTCAATTGGATTTAAATTTCGTCTTTGCAAATTCTCTAATAAAGCTACTTTAGAACTTTCTTTATCGTCTAAGTTCCTTATGATTGCAGGAATTTTTGTTAATCCCGCCATTGCGGATGCTTTATATCTTCTTTCCCCTGCAATTATCTCATATTTTCCATTTACATTTCGTACTATGATTGGTTGTATTACACCATGTTCCTTGATTGATATCGCAAGCTCTTTCAATGCTTTTTCATCAAACACTTCGCGAGGTTGAAATCTATTAGGTATAATATCATCTAAATATAGATATGTTATCTCATCTTTATTTTGTTCTTGCATGTCAATCCCTCACTTTTTATTCTTTATATTTATCCTATATTATCATTATAAAATATTTTTTTTGTCCTTTCAAGAAAAAAGAAAAATAAAAAAGAGCATTAAAACTTATTTAATTAATTTATAAATAAATACAAATTTTTAATTATAGATACATTATTATTTGAAAACTTTTAGTTTATTTTAATTAACAAAACTATTATTTAAATTTTTTATCTTGTAAATACTTGACTAAATAAATTATGTATTTAATATATATTTTAGGTTTAACTATCATCTATATTAATTTTTTCTACTATATTATTACTTGCAAGAATATGTCTGTTTTATATGATTGTATTATATAAAAAATCTACACAATTTATTTTGTATAGATTTTTATCTTACTTTTTTTTTATTATAATTAAACTTCTGTGACTCTTTTCTTTTGGCAAATAAAACTTATTAATTTTTATTAATTTATACTTTTTATCTATTCTTTTTCTTACTTCTTCTGTTATTTCTTCTTCTATATTTCCCTTCATCGCAATAAGTTTCCCGTCATTTTTTACTAAATGCATAGTATACTTTAACAGCTTTTCTATATTTGCTACTGCTCGTGCTGTAACAATATCAAAAGTGTCTTTAAAATCTTCCGCTCTTATATGAATAGCTTTTATTTCCTGTAAATTTAATTCATTTATTATTATATTTAAGTATTTTATTCTTTTCAATAGTGAATCAATTAGAGTTATTTTTAAGTTTGGATAAAATATTTTTAATACAATTCCTGGAAAACCTGCTCCAGTTCCCACATCACAAAGAGTATTAACTTTAGTTAAATCTACTTCTTTTGAGATTGTAAGGCTATCATAAAAATGCTTTAGATAGACTTCATTTTTATCGGTAATTCGAGTCAAATTAATTTTTTGATTCCATTCTATTAATAATTCATAAAACTTATTTAATTTATTTAATTCATATTCTGTTGGTTCTATCCCTAATTCTTTTATGGATTCTATAAATTCTTGCTCTGTCATATTAATCATTCCTTCTTAAATAGACCATTAATATTGAAATGTCTGCTGGGTTAACTCCACTAATTCTAGAAGCTTGTCCTATGGTTGTTGGTCTTATTTCTTTCAATTTTTGACGTGCTTCACTAGCTAAATTTGGTACTTTATCATAATCTATATATTCTGGAATCTTTTTTTCCTCTAATGCTAACATTTTTTCGGCTTCTTTATTAGCTTTTTTTATGTATCCTTCATATTTGGCATTTATTTCTACCTGCTCTAATTCTTCTCTTGAATAATCTAAATTTAGAAAATGTTTTATGTTTTCAATTGATATTTCTGGTCTTTTCAAAAGATCATATAGAGAAATTCCGTCCTTTAATGGTGTTGATGGAATTTGTTTTATATATTCATTTATTTCTTTTTTAGGAGTAATTCTAGTTTGTTTAAGAATTTCTATTACTGCTTTAATATTTTCTTTCTTCTTTGTAAACTCTTTATATTTTTTTTCAGATATTAATCCAACTTGATATCCATAATCCCTTAATCTTAAATCAGCATTGTCATTTCTTAATAGTAATCTATATTCTGCACGAGATGTTAATAAACGATATGGATCTTTAACCCCTTTTGTTACTAAATCATCTATCAATACACCAATATACGATTCATTTCTTTTTAATATTAGTGGGGCTTTTCCTTCTAGTTTTAATGATGCATTAATACCAGCAATTAACCCTTGACCTGCTGCCTCTTCATATCCACTAGTTCCATTAATTTGCCCAGCAGTATATAAGTTTTCTATTATTTTTGTTTCTAACGATCTTTTTAATTGTTTAGAGTCTATAGCATCATATTCTATTGCATAACCATATTTTAATATTTTTGCATGCTCTAGTCCAGGCAGACTATGTACCATTATATCTTGAATTTCATTTGGCATACTAGTAGAAAATCCTTGAAGGTAAATATCATCATAATAAAGACTCTCTGGCTCTAAAAACAATTGATGACGTTCTTTATCACTAAACCTTACCACCTTATCTTCTATGGATGGACAATATCTTGGACCCACACCTTCTACATAACCACCATACATACTAGATTCATTTAAATGTTCCTTTATTATTTCATGTGTTTTTGGAGTTGTGTAAATTAAATGGCAAGCAATTTGATCTTTTGGCTCTTTGTACACAATATTATCAAATGAAAATGTTCGTGGTACAGAATCACCTTTTTCTTCTTGTGTTTTTGAATAATCTATTGTATTTTTATCAATTCTTTGAGGTGTACCTGTTTTTAATCTTTTAATAGTAAACCCTAATTCTTTTAAGTTATCGCTTAAAAATCTAGATTCTTTTTCTCCGTGTGGACCACTTGATTTGCGAGTTGAACCGGTTAATATGACTGCTTTTAAATAGGTGCCTGTTGTTAAAATTACTGCTTCAGACTCTATTTTATTTCCATCTTCTAATTCTACACCTATCACTTTTCCATCAGTTACTATTAACTTCTCTACCATTGCTTCTTTAATGTCTAAGTTTTCAGTAGTTTTTAATGTCTTTAACATTTCTTTTGGATAAGTTATTTTGTCTGCTTGAAAACGTAAGGCCTGAACAGCAGGTCCTTTTTTTGTATTTAACATTTTTGTTTGTAAAGCACCTTTATCCGCGTTTCTTCCCATTTCCCCACCTAGTGCATCTATTTCCCGAACCACTATACCTTTAGCTGGACCTCCTATTGATGGGTTACAGGGCATATCTGCAATATTTTTTATGTTAGATGTTACCAATAATGTCTTATGATTCTTTCTTGCTGATGCCAAAGCTGCTTCACATCCTGCATGTCCTCCACCTACTACTATTATTTCATATTTCATAAAATCACTCCTATTTTCCTACACAGAAATTAGCAAATAGATGATCTAAAATTTCTTCACTATATGTTTCTCCGATAATTTCTCCTAAGAAATCAAAAGTATTTTTTAAATCAATTTCTATCATATCGATTGGTAAATCATTGTTTATTCCTGTTTCTGCTTCTTTTAAACTTAGATATGCTTTCTTTGCTAAAGATATTTGACGAGCATTTGTTAGATAAGTATAATCTTTGGTTTTGATATTTTCTAGTTCAAATAATTCTATTATTTTTTCTTTTAAATTCTTAATTCCCTCAACAGTATTGGTATTTGTTTCTACAATATTTTTTAGATTATATTTAGATATATCTAACTTTTTACTTAAATCATTTTTATTAATTACAACGATTCTTTGCTTTCTTTTGGTCTTTTCTAATATTTCTTCATCATCCATAGTTAACTCTTCGTTGTTGTTAAGCACTACAACTACTAAATCTGCATCATCTATCATAGAAAGGCTTTTTTCAACACCTATTTTTTCTACAATGTCATTGGTAGATCGAATTCCTGCTGTATCAATTATATTTAATATAATTCCATCTAAACAGATTTCTCCTTCTACAATATCTCGTGTTGTTCCTGCTATATTTGTTACAATTGCTTTATCTTGCTCTAGCAGTTTGTTTAAAATACTACTTTTTCCAACATTTGGTCTTCCTACAATTACTGTTTTTATTCCTTCTTTAATTAATGTTGTATTTTTGGACTCTTTAATTATTTTATCAAGATCCATTTTCATTTCTTTAATTGATTTTCTTATATTATCTTTTGTTACTACCTCGATATCATAGTATTCTGGGTAATCAATATTTACTTCTATACTAGCCAATAATTGCTTTAACTTATTTCTAAATTTCTTTATCATATTAGAGGTCGAACCATTTAGTTGAGATAAAGCTATTTTATTTGCTTCTTCATTTTTACTATTAATAATATCTATAACCGCTTCACTTTTTACTAAATCAATTCTACCATTCAAGAAAGCTCTCTTAGTAAATTCTCCTGGTTCTGCTAGACGTGCTCCATGAGTTAGCATTGTTTCTAATATCCTCTTTGTAGAAATTACTCCTCCATGGCAATTTATTTCTACTACATCTTCAGTTGTATATGTTTTTGGTGCTTTCATAACAGATATAAGAACCTCATCAATTATTTGATTTTTATCTATGATATGACCATAATTGATTGTATGACTTTCTGCTGTTGTTAAATCCTTACCTTTGAAACAATTATTAACTATTTTGATAGCGTCTTTTCCACTTAATCTAATTATAGAAATAGCTCCAACACCTAAGGCAGTCGATATTGCCACTATGGTATCGTTCATGGTATCACTTCCCTTTTTCTTTGTATATTATAACACATTATTTAAAATTATTTAATAAAAATAAAAAGAAGAGCTATTCCTTGAAGTTGTCAGTAAAATATTCCGTTCCCATACATTGTCTTTCTAACATCTGAACCAACTATTTCATTATTAAATACGTCTAAATAAAATGTCCAATCGTGTTTTTTTCTTTTAAACCAAAATGAAGTGTATATGAAACAATTTTTCAAATGACTTTTTTGTTTTCCAATTATATCTAATTATATTTTTGTATTTAACTGATTCTTCATCTGGTTTCTTATATTTATAATGTTTTGTCTTTGATTTTATATTTAATATTTTACATACTTTGTGAACTAAATTATCAGATACTATCCAGCTACTCCACGCTTAATCATAGCATTTATTCTATGATATCTATAACTTGGTTTTATTTTATTTCTAAACTTTCCATCCCATGTTCTCCATGTACTTAACTTCCCATTATTTATACCAGTCTTCTTGTTACTTTGTCAGAAGTTAGCTCATAATCTAATATTGGTTAATTACTTTATTTTTTTCTGCTGTCCAATATTTGTTTTCCCACCTTTATGTCGTCCTTTTGCTATATTATCATCTCCTTAATCTAATTTTATCAAAACAAAAAAATAGTCAATACTTAACGCATTGACTATATAAACAATTATCACTTATTTGTATCTACCTTTATTTTATAACTTTAAACTATTCCTATTCTTTTGGTTTAATTACGACATAACGATTTGGTTCTTCTCCTTCGCTTTCTGTATATACTTTTTTATTGTTTGCTAATGTATTATGAATAATCCTTCTTTCATAAGAATTCATAGAATCCATTTTAGCTTCTATCTTTGTTGTTGCAACTTCTTTTGCAACTTTTTTTGCTAATCTAATTATGGATTTTTCATGTTTTTCTTTATATGCATTTACATCTATTAAAAACTTAAAATTTTCTCCTACTTCTTTTTTTATGTATTGATTCGTTATTATTGTTAAGGCACGTAGATTTTTACCATTTTTGCCAATCAATAGAGAATCATTGTCGGAATAGATTGTATATATTGGTACTCCTTCATTTATCTTTACCTCAATATTTGTATTAAAGCCTAAATCTTTTAATAGTTTAATTAAGTAATTTTTTATTTCTTTCACTACTTCTCTTTTTTCTATTACTTCTATTTCTTTTTTTTTGCTTTTAAATAATCCACCTTTTGGTGTTGATAATTCTTTTATGATTAAATTTTCTTCTAATTCTTGTAAACCTATCTTAGCATTTTCTAGTGCTTCTTCTTTTGTTTTTCCATTGAACCTATGCTTTTCCATATACTTCTTTACTCCTTTTTACTATAATGTTTTGAGCAATAGTTAATAGATTTGATGTTACCCAATAAATTCCTAGTGCTGATGGCATAAATAAAGCTGTAATTATTATGATTGCACTCATCATGATTGGCATCATTTTCATACTTGGATCGATATTTGTATTGGATAAGTTCATTCTAAAAGAATAAAATGTTGTACCTGCTATTAATAACATTAAAATTATGTATGCAAAAAAAGTTCCTGAAGTTACACCAACCATTGGTGTCGTTCCTAATTGTAATCCTAAAAATTTATCTTCAAAAATAGCTGGTGTTCTTTGTACTGCTTCAAAAAAAGCAATAAATAATGGGAATTGCAGCATTGCAAAAATACATCCAGACATAGGACTAATATTATATTTTTTATAAATCATCATCATTTCTTGACTTTGTTTCATCATTGATTCTTGGTCTTGTTTATCTTTATATTTCTTAGTGATTTTTTCTATTTCAGGCTGAGCTTTTTTCATCATTTCTGATTGTAAAGCCGTCTTCTTCGTTAATGGAAAACTAACTAATCGTATAATTATGCTAATAATGATTAATGATATAGCATAGTTTCCAACAATTCTTCCTAACCATAATAAAATAAATGCTAATGGTTTTACAAAAATACTAGTCCATAATCCTTCATATTTTCCAGATGTAACTTTGAATTCATCACAAGTTGGAAGTTTTTCTATTTTCACACCATTTTCTTTATATAATTTTCTATTTTCTTTATCTGTTGGTTGACAAATAATATTTTCTGTTAAATTTTGCCCAGTTGTTTTATTTTGTACTGGCTTTTTATTTTCATCAACTAGCGTTGTTGTACATCCTGTTGTGATTAATAATAATAGTAATATGATAATTACTTTTAATTTATTTTTATTTTTCATCTTTGGTCCTTTCTTTCAATTAAAAGGGACTTTAATTTTTGATTTAGTTCTTGATATTCTAAATTTTTTCCCTTATCTCTTAATATTATAATATAATCTTTTCTTTTTATATAGTCTTTTTCAAAATTATCAATTATGGAACGTATTTGTCTTTTTTTTCTGTTTCTATACACAGCATTTCCTAATTTTTTTCCCACTGAAATTCCATATCTAGCATATGATAAATTATTGGGCTCTGAATAGATGATAAAGATATCATTCTTTTTTCTATTGCAACCTTTGATAATTCTATCAAAATCATATTTATGTTTTACTATAAATTTTTTTTTCACTTTATCACCTCTTTATAAGTAAAAAACCACTGTTTAAGCAGCGGTAATTATTTACAAAGGTTCTTACGTCCTTTGCGACGACGACGATTTAAAATATTTGTTTTTTTACGTGCGAAAAATCCTAATCTTTTTGATTTTTTACGATTGTTTGGTTGATATGTTCTTTTCATCTTCTCTCCACCTCCAGACATAAATCTACATTATTATAATAATAATATCTCTATTTTGTCAATCATAACTTGATAAATTTAAATGTTTTATTATTTCCACATAATTCACAGACATGTGATTTTATTTTTACACAACTGTTATAAAAAAAATGTGGAAATTGTGAAAAATTAGTTTTTATCTTTATTTTTTAATACTTCTTACTGTGGATATTATTGTGGATATCATGTGAAAAAATTTTTTTAATTTTTTTACTTTCTTTTTTTCACAATTTGAGCTAGAATATTGATATAATTTTTCTTGTGGGGAGATGGTCGAATGAAGGTAGATATTCTATGGTCTAAATTTCTAACTGAAATTAAAGATGATTTGACCTCTCTTTCTTATGATACTTGGTTTAAAGACACTGAATTATATAAGTTGATTAACGGAAAAGCTTATATTATAGTACCTATGCCAATCCATAAAAAACATTTAGCAGATAATTATTCTGAATTAATTTTAAATCATTTGAACAATATTACTGGAACAAATTTTGAACTTGTTTTTTTGTTAAGAGAAGAAATAGAGCAAGAGGAAAAGAAAAATAATTCTATTAAAGAAGAGAATATACAAAGTTCTATAGAAATTACTGGTGTTCCTCATAATCAAGCTCAATCTAATTTGAAAAGTAAATATACTTTTGATAATTTTATTGTTGGGAATAGTAATAAATTTGCTCATGCTGCAGCATTATCGGTTGCAGAAAATCCTGGTAATATGTATAATCCTTTATTTATTTATGGAAATAGTGGTTTAGGAAAGACCCATTTGATGCATGCAATAGGGAACTATATTACAGAAAATAGTAATAGGCGTGTGCTTTATGTTACTTCTGATCAGTTTATTCAAGATTTTATAGGTATAAATAAAAAAGATGACAAAGGTACTAATTTCAATTATGTAGATTTTTTTAAAAATAAATATAGGAATATTGATGTATTAATTATTGATGATATTCAATTTCTAGGAGGCGCTACTCAAACGCAACAAGAATTCTTTCATACATTCAATAGTTTATATAATGATAGTAAACAAATTATTATTTCCTCTGATAGATCTCCTGATGATTTAAAACTATTGGAAGATCGATTAAGAACAAGATTCTGTTGGGGACTAACTGTTAATATTTTTCCTCCTGATTTTTCTCTTAGAACTGAGATTTTGAAGAAAAAAATTATTTCTGGAAATTTTGAAAAAGAAATTCCTGATGATGTTGTTGAGTATATTGCTTCCAATATTGGAACAGATGTTAGGCAATTAGAGGGTTCTATTACTAGACTTATTGCTTATTCTACTATTATGGGTGGAGCAGAAATTACTTTAGATTTAGCAATAGAGGCCTTAAAAGATTTTATCAGTAAAGGGATGGGGGAAAAAAATGACATACAAAGAATTCAAAAAATTGTTTCTGAATATTTTCAAATTTCTGTTGAAGATATTAGGAGTAAAAAAAGAAGTTCTAATATTTCTTTTCCAAGACAAATTGCAATGTATCTTTGTAGAACTATGACCAGTGAATCTTTTCCTAAAATAGGAACAGAATTTGGTGGAAAAGATCATACCACTGTAATGCATTCAGTAGAAAAAATTGAAAAAGAAATTAAAATTAATAAAGATTTAGCAAATATTATTGAAAAATTAAAAAAAGACATAGGGATTGTGTAAAAAAAATGAAAAACTTTTCTTTTTCCACAAGAAAAAATATGATAAAATCATTGTAGAACTTATTGAAAATAAAGTTTTTCACTTTTTCCACAGTAATAATAATAAAAATAAAAAGAAAGAAGGAATATAAATGAAATTAACAATAAAAAAAGATTTATTATTGAACGCACTTAATAAGGTATCTAAGGCTATTTCCACAAAAAATCTTATCCCTGTTTTAGCGGGAATAAAATTTGATTTGAAAAAGAAAAAATTAACATTAACTGCTAGTGATAATGATATTACTATTCAAACTATGATTGAATCTACTAATGATGAAGATTTTAAAGTGGAACAAGAAGGAAGTATTATTATTCAAGGTAAATATATTTTGGATATAGTACGTAAATTACCAGACAAATATATTAATATTGAAGTAATCGATGAATTAAAAATATTAATATATACAGAAAATAGTGAATTTAACTTAAATGGTATTAGTGAAAGTGAATATCCTAATATAGGTTTAGAGGAAAGTAAGAAAAAAGTTCATATTAAGGCTACAGTTTTTAAAGATATTGTAAATCAAACTGCTTTTGCTTCTTCTAATGAGGAAAGTAAACCTGTTTTAACTGGTATTAATTTTAATATAGTAGGGAATGTATTGGAATGTAATTCTACTGATTCTTATCGTTTAGCTAGAAAAGTAATTAAATTAGATAGCCCAAGTGAAGAAAATTATAATATAGTTATTCCAAGTCATAATATTTTAGAATTTTCTAGAATTATTGATGATGAAGATGGAAATATTGAATTACATATATTTAATAATAAAATTTTATTTAAATCTGGAAATTTAAAATTTGAATCTCGTTTAATTAATGGTACTTATCCTAATACTTCTAATTTATTGCCAGACGATTCTTATCTGATTGTTAGTACCAATTTAAATGACTTTTATGATGTAATTGATCGTGTTAGTATATTGACTAGTGATAAAGAAAAAAATATCGTTACATTGGAAACTAATGGAGATATTTTGATATTAAAAAGTTCTTCTGCAGAAATCGGTAGAGTAGAAGAAAAGATGCCTATTACTAAAAATAATAATGAAGACATTAAAATTTCATTTAGTGCTAAATATATGATGGAAGCTTTAAAAAGCTTTTCCACAGAAACTGTTAATATTCATTTTGTTGGAGAAATTAAACCAATTTTAATTAAATCTACTGAAGATGAAACCTTAACACAGTTAGTGTTACCTATTCGTACGTATTAAAAAATAACACTTAGTGAAGTGATACAATAAATGTAGACAGTCTAAAAAAGATACAGTCTACATTTTTTTTGTTACTATAAATAAAAATGAGGATATTTTATGAGTAAGAATAATATGGAAACACCAGATGAAAAACACGAAAAATTTAATAATCTTGTATGGAAATGTTTGAGTAGATCATATAAGGTAATCGTATCTGATATGACTGCTTTTAAAGTTAAAGAAATTTATTATGAACTTACTTTATATTTTGATGCTTGGAACAAAGAAATAATTGGATATGGGATAGTTTCTCGTAAAGGTGATACTAAATCATATTATGATGGTTTAAAACAAGTTTTAAGCAAAATAAAAGAAGAACAAAATCAACAACCTATAATCTTACATAAAGATCAATGCGTTGTTTATTCTTCTACTAGTTATAATAATCTTCTAAATGAATTAAACATTCAAAGATCCATATCTAGAGCTAGGACTCCTACAGACATCCAGTTAATGAATCATTAAACAGATGAATTAAAGAAGAATTGTTTATTGACTTTAATCTAAAACATCCTAATGATGTTTCAAATCTAATAAAATTATACATTAATTATTATAATTATAAAAAATCTAGTTATGCTTTAAATTATAAAACCCCAATTCAATATAAAATTGAATCAGGGTTTTAAACTCATTTTTAAATGTCTATTTTTTCTTGACTACTTTAAACTTGTATCCTTTTATTATAAGGAGATTTAAAACTAAAAGAAAAAGGAATGTCAATATTCTTTTTTTTTTACAGATTTTATTATATAATAAAATAAATAGACGAAAAAACGAGGTGATGGGATGAAGGCATTAATTACAGGCGCATCATCAGGTATTGGTTTAGATATAGCCAGATACTTAGCTACAAAAAAATATGAACTTATTTTAGTCGCTAGGGACAGAGCAAAATTAGAAAAGATTCAAGAGGCATTATCAACAAAAGTAACAATTATCGTTGCCGATTTATCCAATGAACAAAAAGTAAAAGAATTGTATGTACTAACAAAAAAAGAAAATATAGATATTTTAATTAATAATGCTGGATTTGGAATGTTTGGAGAATTTACAACAACGGATTTACAAAAAGAATTAGAAATGATTGATACAAATATTAAAGCTGTACATATTTTAACTAAAGCATTTTTAAAGGATATGGAAAAAAGAAATTATGGTTATATTTTAAATGTAGCATCATCTGCAGCCTTTCAACCTGGACCATTAATGAGTACATATTATGCAACTAAATCTTATGTTTATCAATTATCAGAGGCTTTATGGTATGAGCAAAAGAAGAAAAAATCAAATGTACAAATATCAGTTTTATGTCCAGGACCAGTAGATACTAATTTTAATAATGTTGCAGGCGTAAAATTTGGTGTAAAACCTTTAAAAAGTACCTATGTTGCCAAATATGCAATTGATCAAATGATGGATAAGAAGAAAATGTTAATTATTCCAGGATTTAAGATGAAATGTACAAAATTTTTTGAAAGATTTGTATCAGATAAATTTTTATTACGATGTGCATATAGAATACAAAAGAAAAAAGCCAAATAATATAATGGCTTTTTTAAGAGGATTATTATATAATAAAACAAGAAAACGGGAGGGTTGGTATGAAAGAATTAATGGAAATTACTAATTTGTGTTATCAAGGATTATTTGAAAATATCTCCTTCCAAATAGAACAAGGAAAATTTGTAACAATATCTGGAGCAAATAATTGTGGAAAAACAACATTAATTAGAATTTTAAGTGGACAAAAACCAATATCAAAGACAATAAAATTATTAGGAATGTATATGGAAGAATATCCACAGATTTTGTGGAAAGAAATAACTGGAGTAATTATTCCACAGGATAATGTTACTTTCTTATTTAAAACAGTTGAAGAAGAACTAAATTACACAATACATCTATTTAAAAAAACCGAAGAAGAAAAAAAAGAAACATACAAAGAAATCATAAAAAAGTATAAATTAACAAAATTTCAAAAAGAAAATCCAAATGATGTTTCAGATTTTATAAAGATAAAGATTTTATTAGCAGAAAAATTATTAGGTTCCCCACAAGTTTTGTTTTTAGATGATATATGTGAAATGTTAGAAACAAAAGAAAAGAAAGAAATAATTAATTTATTAAGAACAATACAGCTAGAAACTGGAATTTCTATTGTCATGGTAACAAGAGATTTAAATGTTGCTTTGGAAAGTGATTATCTCCTAATTATAGATGAAAAGAAAATCTTATTAACAGGAGAACCTTTGACTATTATAGAAAAAGATAATGTTTTGAACAAAATTGGTTTAGAGTTACCATTTATGATAGACTTATCCGTGAAATTAAGAGATTATAATCTAGTAGAAAAAACAGAATTAGATATAGACAGGATGGTAGATAATATATGGAAATAAAATTACAAAACATAAAAGCAGACGACTGGGAATTTTCTACAACACTATCAAGTGAGAATATAATTGGAATAACCGGTTCAGAGTATGAAAAGCTACTAGAAATATTAAGATTAGAAAAATTACCTGAAGGAAACATAACAATTAACGAAACTGAAGTAACTCCCGAAAATCATTTAGATATTTATAAAACAATAAGTATTATAGAAAAAGATTTAAAGAAAATTAACTACTTAAACACTATAAAAGAACATATGGACTATATCATTAATTATTATCATTTACAAATTAAAAATATAGAAAAAAAAGAAAAGGATTCATTAAAGATTATGGGTTTAGATGAATCGTTATTAGAAAGAAACATAACAACATTATCTAGCTCGGAAAGAAAAAAAGTTGCACTAGCAATAGGTTTATTATCAAATCCAGATATCATCATTCTAGATGACCCTTTTAAATTTTTAGATAATAAAAGTAGAAAAAGAATGATTATGGTATTACAAAAGTTAAAAGAGCAATTTCATAAATTAATAATCATTGGTACACAGGATGTAGATTGTCTATATCAATATACAAACAAAATGTTATTTGTAAAAAATAGAAGAATATTTTTAGAAGCCCAAACAGAAGAAGGTTATGAACGAGTAGATTATTTAAAAAGAAATGGATTTCCTGTGCCAGAAAGAGTTCTATTCACATATAAAGCAATAAAAAAGAAAAAGGCAAAAATAGAATATCACAAAGATATAAGAGATATAATAAAAGACGTTTATAAACACATTTGATATAGGAGGTTATATGAGATTTCTAATTACATTATCATATGATGGCACAAATTATAAAGGATATCAAAGTCAACCCGGATTACACACTATACAAGAACAAATAGAGTATGCATTGACAAAAATCAACAATAATAAGAAAACAACCTTTATTTCATCTGGGAGAACAGATAAAGGTGTACACGCAAAAATGCAATGTGGTCATGCAGATTTGGATGTAAGTATAACCGAATATAAACTAAAAAGAGCTATGAATAGTAATCTACCAGATGATATCCATGTAATCAAAACAGAAATAGTACAAGATAAATTTCATGCCCGATATAATGTAATTGAAAAAACGTATGAATACTATATAAACACTGGAGAATATAATCCGGTAGAAAGAAATTATGTGTTTCAATATAACTATCATTTAAATATAGAAAAAATGCAAGAAGGTATAAAATATTTATTAGGAGAACATGATTTCAGATCATTTGTAACAGAAAATAAAGAAAAAGAAAACTGTATTAGAAAGATTTCCAATGCAACAGTGGAAAAAATAAATAAAGATATTATTAAATTTACATTTACAGGAAATGGATTTCTTCGCTATCAAATAAGAAATATGGTAGGGATATTGATTAAAGTAGGAGAAGAAAAAAAAGCACCTCAATATGTAGAAGAATTTTTGAAAAAAAAAGATAGATCAAAGGGCGGAAAAACCGCGCCAGCTGAAGGACTATATCTAACTAATATAAAGTATAATAAATAGACACATCAATAGATATGTCTATTTTCATTGACAATTAAGGTGTTTTATGATATAATATGCCCGTCTATTGAATAAAAGGGGGGATTAGAATGGAATCTTTAAAAGGCTCCATTCAACAAAGACTAGACAAGTTAAAATATAATTATTTGTTATTTTTTAATCCTGGAAAAATAAAAATATCAGACAATATAATTGTTGATGGAAAAATAGTTAGCGGATTAATAGTGTTGAGTGACTACAATGATGGAATCAAAAAAGCAGAAAAAATAGTTACACGACTACAAAATATGGAAAATAAATCATCTGATAATATTGAGACAGTAAATCAAGATTTGATAGAGTACCAAAATATTCTTATTGAATTAAAAGATAAGCGTGAAAAATTAAAAAGGGAAATAAGAGAAGAAGAAAATAAACAAAAAAAGAAAATATATAAGGATAAAGCAAAATTTCATGAGAAACTAGGTGCTAAAAGATTTCAAAAATTTGTAAAAAAACTTGATAAAGCAAAATTTAAATTTATCAAGCAAATTCTAAAAGAAGATAGAGTAATAAAATGGACAGATCAAATAACTGACTATAGAGCAAAGCAAAAGTTAAAGTGTGCTAAAAATGAAAAAGAGAAAACAAAAATCATTCAAGATATGAAAAGAGAAAAAGTACTAGTTCGTAAACAACTAAAGGAAGAAAGATCAATTAATTATTATCAGGGAGTAGATAAGCGAATTGAATTTTTTTATAAATACATAGAAAGAAATAAAACAATCCATAAGAACGCTTTACTAATTAATGGACTACTTCTCATAACAAGTATAGGATTAGGAATAGCAAATGTTCCAGTTTTACCATTTTTACTTGGTACCTATCAAATAGCAGCGGGATTTAAAAACTTTCAATGTATAAATGCACAAGATTATTATCTGAGTTTAATGAATATGAGAAAACAGCAAATAGTAAAAAGAAACTTAATAGAAATAAAAAAAACATATCAAGAAAATACTGATTTAATATCTGCTTTACAAAAGGGAATAAACGAAGGAAAAAATCTCTATAGTGACCAAGGAATATTAGATAGTGTTAAAACATTAGAAGCTCTACAACAACTGAAAGCAACGATAATAGCAGCAAAACAGAGCCAAGATGCCAGAATAGATGAAGCAATAATTGGAAATCAGATGAGGCGAAGATGATTATACCTCAAAAGATTCAAATAAAACTGAAACTGTAAAAAGGCAGGTAGAAAATAAGGAGGAATAAGAAATGGCAATTTTAGAATCAATATCACATCTAGAACCAACGACTAGTATATTAAATGGAAATATAGCATCAACATCAACAGTAGTTGGAACATCAACTACATCAACTTTATGGGCAGTAGATAGAGATGAAGATGGAAACAAATTCCTAAATCCAAAAAAGATATTAAAATTACTAGGTATTACAGCAGGAACTTCAACTACCATAAGCAGCATGAAGTTAGACAACGCATTTGCGGAAGAAATCCAACAACAAGCAGCACATATAGGAATTACTGAAAATCAAGTAATTGGTGTAAACTCTATTAGAGATTTAGAAGAATACATTGAGTCTTTACCTGATAACAAACTGTTAGCATTATTAGAAAGACTTGACCAAAAAGAACAAGAATTACAAAATGGACAAAGTGAAGAAAAAGAAGCAACAAAACATTTATAATAATGAAAAAAAGTATTGATTTTTAATACTTTTTTTAGTATAATCATAATCGGTACATTCGAAATATCCCCACATTAATTAGGTCCTGGGAAAACCTAATTGAAGGTAAAGGAGAGTAATTTATGAAAAGCTATATGCAAAAAAAAGAAACAGTAGAACGTAAATGGTACGTTATTGACGCTGAAGGAAAATCTTTAGGTCGTGTAGCAGCTCTAGCTGCAACATATTTACGTGGAAAACACAAACCAACTTATACACCACATATTGATTGTGGAGATAACATCATCATTGTTAATGCAGAAAAAGTAATGTTAACAGGAAACAAATTAAACAACAAAATGTATTATAACCATTCACAATATTTAGGTGGGCTAAGAGAAAGAACTGCAAAAGAGATGGTTGAAAAATATCCAGTTGAAATGGTAGAAAGAGCTGTTAAGGGAATGCTACCACATAACAGATTAGGTAGACAAATGTATAAGAAATTATTCGTATATACAGGAAGCGAGCACAAACATGAGGCACAAAAGCCTGAAGTGCTTGAAGTGAAATAGGAGGGTTTAAGTTATGGCAAAAGAAAAGAAAAATAGATATTATGGAACTGGTCATAGAAAGACTAGTATTGCTAAAGTTACTTTAACTCCAGGAACTGGAAAAAT
>CALVKI010000009.1 GCA_944332635.1 uncultured Bacilli bacterium | reverse complement strand
TTATCTTTAAACATATAAAAATCTTTATCATTTTCAGTACAAATTATCATAATTAAATTATATATCAAAATAAAACAACCTCAAAGAGGTTGGCGAATGAAATTTATTTCATTCCTTTTTTAGTTATATTCTAATAAATATGCCTATATAGATAAAAATAAAAACTATTTCTTCCAAGAAATAGTTTTTAACCTAATGCAACATCTAAAATCATCATAATAGAAAAACCAATTAAGGTAAATAGTGCCATTAAATCTTTCTTTTTATTAGTTTGACTTTCTGGTATTAATTCTTCTACCACTACATAAATCATAGCGCCTGCTGCAAATGATAGTAAGAAAGGTAATAGAATTTGAATTTTAAGCACCAAAACAGCCCCGATAACTGCCGCAATTGGTTCAACAATTCCACTAAGTTGTCCGAAGAAAAATGCTTTTTTTCTAGAAAATCCTTCTCTTCTAAGAGGCAAACTAACAGCACTACCCTCTGGGAAGTTTTGAAGACCAATACCTAAAGCTAAAGTAAGAGCTGATGCTATGGTAGAACCTTGTAAACTATATGCTAAAGATCCAAATGCTACGCCTACAACAAGTCCTTCCGGGATATTATGAAGAGTTATAGAAAAAACAAGCATTAAACAACGTTTTAATTTACTTGAACTAGAATCATCAGCTTTTTTTTTCATTTTTCTTTGAATAAGGTCATAAATTTTATCTCCTAAGAATAGCAATAATCCTCCACTAAAAAATCCTAAAAAAACGACTAACCAGGAAATCATATTCATATTATTAGCCATTTCAATAGCGGGGTTTAGTAAAGACCAAAAAGAAGCTGCAATCATAACCCCAGCAGAAAAACCAAGTAGAGCATCCATAATTCCTTTTTTTACTTCTTTAAAAAAGAAAACAATAGAAGCCCCTAATAATGTTATAAACCAAGTAAAAAGAGTAGCAAGCAGAGCTTGAATTATAGGAGAAAGTTCTAAAAAAATATTTATCATTATAGCTCACCAATATAATGTATTCTTGTGATTAGAATAAGTATAGGTAAATGTCTAAATGACATATAATTAATAGGTGATTTTATGTTAAAAACAAAATATAAGTCGTTATTAATAATTATTATCTGTACAATTATCTGCTCTATTCAAATAATTTCAGCGCAACAATTACCTTTACAAGGAACTATTATTATGGTGGATGCCGGACATGGAGGAAGAGATAGTGGAACTTATTATGGAGAAATACTAGAGAAAAATCTTAATTTAGAGATATCAAAAAAGTTAGAGGAAGAACTAATCCAACAAGGTGCAATAGTATACATGACTAGAAAAAGAGATATTGATTTATCATCAATATATGATTCAGAAAAAAAAAGAGGAGATCTATATAGAAGGTTGTTATTAATAAAAGAAAAAAACTGTGATTTATATATATCCATTCACATTAATTGGTACGATGACAGCAATTTAAAAGGAGCTGAGGTATTATACAATCCTATTAATAAAGATAACAAAGTCTTAGCAACTTCGATTATGAAAAGATTTAGAAAAAATTTATCAAGTAATAGAAATATAAAAACGACAGATCTGTATATGTATCGGAATATAACAACTCCAGGAGTATTAATTGAATGTGGATATTTATCTAACTCAACAGAAAGAAAACTTTTACAAGAAAAAGATTATCAACAGTTTTTAGCAAAAAATATAACAAAGGGAATAATAGATTATTTAAAAAAAGAAAAAAGAATAAAAAATATAATTTAAAAAGAAGAAATACTATAAAGAACTATTTAAAGCACACAAAAATAAATATTGTAAAATCAAGCAAAAGAAGATATAATTAAACTAGAATAAAAAGATAAAATAAGGTTGGTGATAAAGTGATTGTTAGATTAATTAAAAAGACAAAAATCTATAATTTTACTTTACCAACAAAAGTATCTGGAAGCTACTGGATTACAGATAACGATTATTTAGGCAATGTGAGAAATCTAATCAATGTAGAAGAATATAATGGACAATGGAAAATTAAAAGTGATTTTGAAACTAAAATTATGTTTGGAAATAAAGAAGTAGAATCTGCGATTCTAAAATCATACAGTCTATTTTTTCTAAAAATAAATACAGATAATGAATATGTAATTTTATATTGTTCCCCAACCATAGATGAAGATATTAAATGGCTACATTTAAAAAAAGAGGGAGAAATTACCATTGGAAATGATTCCCAAGCAAGCATAAACTACAATTATCCATTAGTATCAAAACAACATGCTAGGTTGATTTATAATCAAGGAAGATGGGTACTTCAAGATTTAAATAGCAAATATGGAACCTACGCTAATAATATAGCAATAGGTACAAAACAACTTGAATATGGAGATATTATTTTTATTATGGGTTTAAAAATAATAGTGATGAAAGACTCTATTTTAGTAAATAATATCAGTAACTTTTTAAACTTTGATACCAATATATTTGAAATACAATATCCAATCGTTCAAAATCAAATAGAAGTAGATAACCCAGATGAAGAAGGCATAGAATTTTTTAAAGAAGATGATTACTTTTTTAGAGCACCAAGGTTTAAAACAATGATTGAACCAGTAAATATAAAAATAGATCCACCACCATCAAAAGTAGAAGAAGATAAAATGCCACTCATTTATACCGTAGGACCTATGATGACTATGGCAATGATGTCGGTTGCAATAGGGTATTCTTCACTTCTAGGAGTAATTGATGGAACAAAAGATTTATCTACAGCCATGCCAACTCTAATTATGTCATTTGCCATGTTGACAACAATGTTATTATGGCCAATTTTACAAAAAAGTTATCAAAGACGTCAAAAAAAGAAAAAAGAAGAGCTAAGGCAACATAGATATACAGAATATATTGAAGAAAAAAGAAAACTAATAGATACAGAAATGAAAGTACAGCGTCAAATATTAATTGATAATTATGTACCACTAAACATAACGAGAGAAATCATTTGTAATAAAAAGAGAAATTTATGGGAAAGAGAAATTGAACAAAACGATTTTTTAGATTTGCGACTAGGGATGGGAAATGCACAACTGCAAGGTAATTTAAGTTTTCCTGAAGAGCATTTTTCTCTACAAGATGATAATTTATTAAAAGAGGTATATAAATTAGGTGCAGAATCACATACATTAGAAAATGTACCAATTTCATTATCTTTTGTCAGAAACAGAATAACTGCTATCATTGGTATGGCGACAATAAAACAGTCTTTTATAGAGGGGCTTATCTTACAAATGATAGCTTATCATAGCTATGAAGATTTAAAAATTGTTCTTTTAACGAACGAAAAAAATGAATCTACATGGGATTATTTAAAAATATTACCCCACTGCTGGAGTAATGATAAACAAATACGTTATTTTGCAAGCAACCTAGATGAAGCAAAAGAAATCTCCTTGGTGTTAGAGCAAGAAATTCAATCGAGAAAGTATAGGGATAATAATGGAAAACGTGAACTAAATAATATAGACTATAAAAAATACAAACCATATTATGTAATTGTTACAGATGATTATAAAATGGTACGTGATATTGAATTAGTAAAAGATGTCTGTAGTCTAGAATTAAATATTGGGTTTAGTCTAATTGTTGTTAGTCCACGACTGGTTAACCTTCCTAATGAATGTAAGACTTTTATTAGTATTGGTGACAAGAAATCTGGAGTTTTTGAAAATGAGTTAGTATCAAATAAACAAAAAGAATTTATTGCTGATTTTGATCAAGAACTAAATATTTATGAATGCTGCAAAATATTAGCTAACATACCAATTGATATATCAAAAGAAAGTCAAAGTTTACCAGATAGTTTAAGTTTCTTAGAAATGTATAATGTTGGTATGATAGAACAATTAAATATTTTAAATAGATGGAAAACAAACGATCCAACGAAGTCTTTAGCTGCACCAGTAGGAGTGGATAAACATCAAGAATTATTTAAATTAGACTTACATGAAAAATTTTATGGACCACATGGATTAATTGCAGGTATGACCGGTTCCGGTAAGTCAGAATTTATAATAACATATATTTTATCTATGGCACTAAACTATCATCCATATGAAGTATCATTTGTATTAATTGACTATAAAGGTGGAGGTCTAACAGGAGCTTTTGAAAATAAAGAAACAGGAATAAGACTTCCACATTTAGCAGGAACGATTACAAATCTAGATACAATCGAAATGAACCGTTCTTTAGCATCTATTCAAAGTGAATTAAGAAATAGACAAAGAATTTTTAATGCTGCAAGAGATAATTTGAATGAAAGTACAATAGATATTTACAAATATCAGTCACTTTATAGAAAAGGACTAGTTAGACAACCAATATCACATCTATTTATTATCAGTGATGAATTTGCAGAGTTAAAAGATCAACGACCAGAATTTATGGATCAATTGATTTCAACCGCTCGTATTGGTCGTTCATTAGGAGTACACCTAATTTTAGCAACGCAAAAACCAACTGGAGTAGTCAATGATCAGATATGGTCAAATTCAAAATTCAGAGTTTGTTTAAAAGTTCAAGACAAATCAGATAGTATGGATATGATCAAATGTTCAGATGCTGCATCACTAAAAAATCCAGGACGCTTCTATTTACAAGTAGGTTACAATGAATTATTTGCATTAGGACAAGCCGCTTGGGCAGGAGCACAATATTATCCAACAGAAAAAAGAAAGAAAAAGATAGATCAATCAGTAAACTTTTTAGATAATGTAGGAAACTATATTAAAACATTCGATACTAAACAAAATGATAAAGTCATAGAATCAAAAGGAGAAGAAATTACAAATATTGTTAATTATATTGTACAAACTGCAAAAGAAGAACAAATAAGCATTCCACAATTGTGGTTACCAAGAATTCCTAATGTAATTTATATAGAAGAATTAAAAATAAAATATAACTATGAAATAAAACAAAACGATATTAATCCAATTATTGGAGAATATGACGATCCTGATAATCAACGACAAAAGTTATTAACATTACCTCTTTCAAAAGAAGGAAATACTATTGTCTTTGGTAGTGCAGGAAGTGGAAAAGAGTTAATGCTTTCTAGTATTATTTATTCTAGTATTACCACGCATGACTCAAAAGAAGTAAATTTTTACATTCTAGATTTCGGAGCAGAGACACTAACAATGTTTAAGAATGCTCCTCATGTTGGAGATGTAATATTATCTACAGAAAAAGAAAAGATAAATAATTTATTTAAAATGCTTAACCAAATCATAGAAGAACGCAAAAAAATATTTGTAGATTACAATGGTTCTTATGATTTTTATATAAATCATGGTGGTAAGCAAATACCAGAAATTATAGTAATAATTAATAATATAGAAGGATTCTTAGATACCTATAATGAATTTGAAGAATTCATTGGACAAATTACAAGAGACTGCTTAAAATATGGTGTAATATTTATATTAAGTACAAATGGACCTAATACAGTACGATATCGTTTAAGGCAGAACTTTAAACAAAATATAGTATTACAGTTTAATGATGCCTCAGATTATGGAAACATCATTCCCGGAGTAAGAAAGAAAGAACCATCAAAAGTATATGGACGTGGTTTAATTGTATTAGATGCTATTTATGAATTTCAAACTGCTTATGTATATAAAGAAGAAAAAATAACAGAATATGTAAAGATAATTTGTGATAAATTACAATCTATTTGTGAATATAAAGCTAAGAATGTTCCAACTCTTCCTGAAGTAGTAACTTCCACAATATTGAAGAAGAATTTTATTAATCTACAACAAGTACCTGTTGGAATAAATAAAGAAACATTGGCAATTAGTACAATAAATTTATCGACTAGTCCCATATATATAATTACGGGAGAAGATATTTCTTTAGGTACGCCTTTCCTTGAAAGCTGGTTAAAGTTACTTGAGTCTAAAGAAGGGATAAAATGTAGCGTAATTGATAGTAATAATGTATTAAACTCAAATAATTTAAAAAATATAAATTATAGTAGTGGTAATAATTTAGAAGATAGACTGATTGAAATTTACAATGATAACAAAGAAATAAATATTTGTATGATTATAAATATATGTAGTATCTTAAATAAATTAAATACCACCAATAAAGCCAAAATAATAAACTTATTAAATAATGTAAAAACAAAAAACAACGTTAAGTTTATAATAGTAGATACTATTGATAATATTAAAACTATTAATTACGACCCATGGTTTAAAAACAATACTTCTCTATCAGAAGGAATTTGGTTGGGGAATGGAATAGCAAATCAATTTACCTTGAAAGTAACAACAAATAGTAGAATACTTCGAACAGAAATAGAACCAAACTTTGGTTATGTTATAATTAGAGGCAAAGCAATATTAACAAAATGGATAACAGAAGAATAAGGGGTCTGAAATATGAATAAAAATAAAATTTTAATTGAATTATCAATTCCTTTAATAGAAAAAAACTATGACTTATATATACCAATAAATAAAAAAGTAGGGACAGTAAAAAAATTAGTTGAAGAAGGTCTTTTAGAACTAACAGATAACGATTATATCATTAAAGAAGATAGTAACTTTTATAGTAAGGAAACAGGAGAAATCTATGATGTTAATAAAACTATCCGTGAAACAGACTTAAAAAATGGTTCTAGAATTATATTGATATAGGAGGAGAGGTATGAATTATAATGATTATGCTAATGCCGTAAATAAGATATTTGAGTGCATTAATAAGATGAAAGTTGCATGGCCTAATCCCAACAATATTTCTAATATAGAAAAAATAGAAGAATATCGAAATACAGTAATAGAAAAATCAAAACAAATACAACTAGAGTTAAACAAGAATGTTCAATTGGAGGAATTAGGTTAATGATAGGAACTATGACTTATGATCAAGTGGAAACAATAGTGAAAGAATTAGAAAATGCTACTATGATAGTAGATCAGATTATAAAGAATCTGAATATAGAAGAACTTGATGATTTTACCTCCACAGTAGAAGGATATTATAAATATTTAAGTACTATTATAAAAATGAACAAGGATGCCGATTTGGCATTAAAGAATTTAAAAACATAAAAAAAGAGCTTTTAAATTATGAAAGCTCTTTTACATATTCACAAAGTTTAACTTTAGGAAAATAATAAGACAATATATTTGCATAATTACAACCATTATTTGCTAGATAATCAGCACCTAACAAACTGAGTCCTAAAAAATCTCCCCATCCTTTAGTAATAATAGAAATACTGGATTTATTTAATATAATAGATAAAAACTGAGATTTTAAGTGCAATAAACTTACAAATTTTGCTCCATCAATATCATGATCATCAATAGAAATCTTTAACACTTTACCATAAGGTGATATTTCAGAAATATTAAATTTACTATCTTTTGTAATGGTAAAATGAAAAATATTACTAAGTAATTCATACGAAAAAGAGATAGAATCTACATAAAAAGGGGAAGTAGCATCCCATAAACTAGGAACAGAAGAAAGATACGGATATCTAGAGTCCTCTAAGGTATAACCAAAATTAGAAAAATGAATAAATGGTAAAATATAGTTATCTTGATAAGAGAGAAACATAGCATTAGTCTGACTAATAGCTTGTTGTAGAGTTTGTACAATTTTATCATAATCAGGCGCAAAAGCAATCTTATAATAGTCAATTGGCTTATATTGGAAAAAACAATTAGCAGCATGAACCAAATTTTCTTCTTTCATTTGTTTAAAAACATAGGTACGGTATAAAATAGCCATAGCTTTTAACACTTCGATGGATAAATTAGATATCATATTAGTTGCTAACGCTCCAAGTAAAAATTCCTGTAATGAAATCTCAATAATAGCTTCATTTTCTATTTGAACAGTAACCATATAGTGCAAATCATCAAAAGAATTTTTATTAATTTTATCATTTATGGTTTCATCTTTAGAAATTTGAAATGCTTTAACCACTATTCCATCAATTACCAAATAAACTTTGTTACCATCAAAAGAAATTGCATTGTTTTTGATAAAATTAGTTGTGCGACGCTTTAAATCATTATCATCAGCACCATTTCTTAACTCTTTAGAAAATTCATAATTCATAGTTAAATATAAGTATAAAATATTCTCTATTCCATTATTTTTAATTTCATATCTATAAAACATAATATCACCTAAAATTATTATGATATAAAATAATAAAATTATACAGAAAAAGAACTAAAACTCAAAATATCTTAGCTCTTTTTTTAACCCACAATCAAGACCAGTAATATAACTAATGTTAGTATAAATAGTTTTTAAATCAATATTTTTACCGTTCAAATAAAGAAAAGTGTCATCAATAATCCTTTTTGCCAATTTAAGAGATTTAAAATATAAATCATAGAAAGATTCACGACTTGTTATAGAATAGGTTGTAGGATTTCTCCATATGCGATGTCTAAAATTTAAAAAATCAAAACGATTATTCATAGATATATGATAACTAATAAACTCAAATTTTATAAACCTGTTAGGAGTAAACATATCTAAAAATTTATATATACTTTTTTTTACACCATACTTATCTTGGCGAAAAGTTGCTAATGCAAATCTCATAGATTTTAAAGACTCATAATATTTTTTATCCATTTGTTTTAAATTAAAAACATGTTCAAATGAATAAGTTATTGCAGAATTTAACTCTTTAGAAAATGGTTTTAAGTCAAAACAATAATTACTTATAGGAAAGTCATAAGGACTATGCTTCTCCCTAGTTAATATCAGATGATTATCTAAATAAACTTCCATTAAAGTGTGTAGACTATTATATTTATATGTTTGAATATTATTTTTATCGAATTTTCCGGTCTTATAAAATATAAAAGGGTGCATAGTAGAATCTAATACATAATGAGTAATCAAACCAACCAAAAAAGAACAAGTATCAATATCATTTTCTAAATGATGTATTTTAATATATTCAATAAGGGCAACAAAATAATCCTGACTTTTTGATGTATGGAAAATATGCTGAATTTTTCGAAGTCTATAACCTGGTTTAAGAGAGAACAGTCGATAAAAAAGAAATGCATCAGTACTTTGGGCAAACATTCTGAGTCTTGATACAGAAAGATAATTTTTAATATTAGCAGATAAAGTATCATAAACATCACTGGCAAAATAAGCATGAGTAACACTTGCTGGCATGAACAACCTCCCTATAACAGTATTATTAATATTATACCACGTATAATGTAAATTAGTAAATGAGTGAGTTTGAAACTTATTTAATTTACTATATAATATTATCTATTCATTTTATAAAATGAATAGATAATTCGCGATTGAGTTTAGACAAATTATATCAAGGG
>CALVKI010000008.1 GCA_944332635.1 uncultured Bacilli bacterium | reverse complement strand
TTATCTTTAAACATATAAAAATCTTTATCATTTTCAGTACAAATTATCATAATTAAATTATATATCAAAATAAAACAACCTCAAAGAGGTTGGCGAATGAAATTTATTTCATTCCTTTTTTAGTTATTACTACTATTGGTTGCGGCTTGCAATAACTGATCCATTAATTCTTCATATTGTTTTTCTAATTTATCGTCATTCCATTTGATATTATTATCTTTTCTAATATCTATTAATGTTTGATAATGTAGTTTAGCATCATTATCTAATTTAGCATTTGTTAAAGTTGTTTTAATCTCATCTTTTACTTTTTTTAATTTAGGTTTATCTTTTTGATCTGTTTTTAAGATGATATGATAACCATATTGTGTTTTTACTGGATCTTTTGTATATTCATCATTATCTAGTTTTTTAACGGCTTCGATAAAGTTTTCATCCATGTCGTCTGTATTAAAATATCCTAAATCTCCACCATCTTTTGCAGTTGATTTGTCATCAGAATATTCTTTTGCAAGTTTTGAGAAATCTTCTCCATCATTTAACTTTTTTATTATTTTTTCAGCCTCTTTTTTTGCTTTTTTCTCAGCTTTTTCTTTTTCTTCATCTGTTGCATCACTATCTATATTGGGTGTAATTAAGATATGACTGGCTTTAATGTCTCCGATAATATTTTTATCATAATAATCTTGAATATCTTTATCAGATAAGTTATTTGCTATATAGTCTTCAACTGCTTCATTTCTTTTGTATTCAAGACGTAACATTGCTTCTAATTCATCTTCAGTGTTTACTCCAAAGTACTGTTGAATAGCACTTAAAAACATTGTGTCATTTGATCCATAAGTTTCTTTTATTTGATTTATTTGATTTTCTATTGTTTCATCTTCTTCATTTGTGCTAGGATATTTTTCATCGAATAGTTGATGGTCAATCATATCTATTAGTTTAGATATATTGTTTGTTTTAATGTTATTATAGTATTCTGTAGCGGTAATTTTAATACCTTTTAGTGATACTGCTGTTTTATTATCATCTAATTTTGCCTCATTTCCACAACCTGTTGTGATTGTTGCAATAGCTAATAATGAGCATAATCCTATTCCTATTTTTTTGTTCATGTTATTCCTCCTAAACACACATATCATAACAAAAAAAATAAATTCGTGCAATAAATATACTAGATATAATCACATAATTTTTAATTTTGCCATAGAATATCATGAAAGCATAAAAAAAGGAGGAAAAGATATGAGTAATTGTATTTCATCTTCAGCAATTATATTAGTTTTATTCATTCTTTTAGTTATTATCTTAGGTGCTTATATTTAAGGAGGTGTTTTAAATGTCTTGTTCTGAAAATGTTGCTCCAAGAAGAAATAATAGCTTTATCATTATTATTGTTTTATACATCCTATTAGCTATTATTTTAGGTGGCACAATGTGTTATTAATTTGAGGTAAGAATTTTATTCTTATCTTTTTTTTTATTTTGGAAATAATAATGATTGGTGATCTTATGTATTATTTAAATTTATTTTTGATTAATTCAATTATAGGTTTTTTCTTAGAAACAGGACTAAAGTTTTTTATTTTTCATGGTATGAATAATGGTATTTTATTTGGACCATGGATTCCAGTTTATGGATTTGGTACTATTATTATAACTTTTTTTTATATCCTAATTTTTAAAAGATTAAGATGGTCTAAGTTATGTAAAACAATTATATTATTTTTCACTATTATTATATTGTTAACATTATTAGAGTGGTTCGGGGGAATTATAATAGAAGCAGTTTTTGATAAACAGTTTTGGAATTATCGTAATCAAAAATATAATTTTGGTCCTTATATTTCTTTGGGAATGAGTTTATTATGGGGATTTATTTCTATATTGTTTGTTTATGTTATTCTCCCATTAGAAGAAAGAATAATAAAAAAAATACCAAGATGGTTTAGTATCTTAGTTTTACTTTTTATTTTATTTGATTGTTTACTTACTTGTTGGTTAATTTAGTATAAATTTCATCTAAATTACTTATTTTACTTTTATCATATTTAAAATCCAGTTTGTCATTTTCATATTGAGGAATTAAATGTATATGGTAATGTTTTACATCTTTTCCAATTTGACAAATTGATAATCCTGTGATATTGAGCTTTTCTTTTAATAATGGGTATATTATTGTTTTTATTATTTCATACATTTTTTTTATTGTTTCATTTGGTGTGTCTAAAAAATTAACATGATGTTTTTTGGGAATTAATAAAATATGACCATTACTTATGGGATTAATTTCGAGGAAAGCTTTTACTAACTCATCTTCATAAATTGTTTTAGATGGAATTTCACCTTTAATAATTTTGCAGAAAATACAATCATTCATTTTATACATCTCCATATCTTTTATATTCATATTTAATATTATTTTCTTTAATAATATTATTTTCGATTTTATCTTCATTTTCTATCATAATGTAGTTAATTATTTGTGTCAAGTTTTCTTGCTCTAATGTTTTGTCGGTTAGATTTTTGATAGTTAAACTTCTATTTTGTTTTTTACTTTTTAATTTTATTGTATAATAATTTGGATTTATATTTATACTATGAATTTTTTCTATTATATTTTTTATCTCCATAACCAAATTATAATTGTCTTGTTCTGTTAGAGATGAATTTATTGTTAAATTTATGTTGTAAATATTAATTTCATCAAGACTATTATTTATTATTTTTTCTTTTGTAGTGTTCATATATTTGTTTAATGTTAATGGAAAGGTAATGGTTGCATTTATATCTAGATTATTTTTTATTTTTTGTTCTAACGTGTGTTCTAATTTTGAAAGGATAGTTTTCCCTTCTAAATAGTCTTTTTTATAGGTGTCTTTTATTTCTTTATTTTGATATGTTATGATGAAATATAAGTTTTTATTCTTTTTATTTATTACTTTCGCTTTATAAATTTGGGCTTTATATGTGATTTTTCCGAGTTTTAAGTTGTTTACTTCTTCAGTATAGTTTTTATTTAAATATTCTTCCATTTTTATTTTTATTTTATCTGTGTAATAGGGAGCTAATTTTTCTGTTGCTACTAGTGTTCCTAGAAATACAAAAGTTATAAAAAATAGTAGCATCATTCCTAATAATAATTTTTTATCTTGTCTCATTTAATCACCAGTATAATTGTAACTTTTTTTGATGGTTTTGGCAATTTTATTTATTAAAAATGTACTGAAAAATAGTTGTTTTCAATCTTATTTTATGTTATTATGTATTATATAATTAGAGTGTGGTAGAAGGTGGTGTTAATGTGATGCGGGATGAAAAAAATGTAAAGTTTGAAAAGGGAAAAGTTTCTGAATATAATGGGCAACAAGATATTTATTGTGATTTTGTAACTGTTACTCAAGGTGAAAAACAAGATATTTATTATCTTTTGAATGATAAGAAATTGGATAACGGTTTTTATATTGCCTCTACTGTATTGAAGGAAGCAATTGATCCGCAAATTCTTCGTACTCATCTTGGACTTATTGATAAGAATGGAAATGTTTGTATTCCTTTTGAAAATAAGATAGTAAAAGTAGTTGAAAATAAGTATTTGTTGGTGGTTAGAACAGAGGCTCGTACACAGAGTGTGATAGATGCTGTTTTTTCACGTAATGATCCTACTGCTGCAGAAAGAATGGTTAATACTAATGCTAGTATTCGGGATAAATTAAATGAATACATGAACAATCATGGTAATTTTCTTTTAAATGATTTATTATCTGAGGGAACAATTTATACTGTGGATGGAAGAAATATATTTAATAATCAATACTATAGTTTTATTGGAATGACAGATAGTTCTTTTTATTGTAGTAGCAATGTTCCTGAATCTTCTATTATTGAAGTTCCTCGTGAAGATTTATTTGAGGTAAGACCAAATAATATAGAAAAAGATTCGGAATTAACTAGTACAACTGTTATTGATGAGCCTGTTTTTCCTAAAAAAGACCCTTTGGATATTACTGGAGTTATCGTTCCTAAAAATAGTATTGATGTAGCTTTAAATTCTTCTACTGATGGTAGTGAAGATGAAAAAAATAGTGGGTCGCCTGATTTTTCTTTACCTCCTATTTCTATTGATAAGCTAGAAAATTCGGTAAAAAGTACAGGAGAAGAAATATCTAGCAATTCGGATATTTTGGAAGATAAAACAGAAATTACTTCTGTTGAAGAAGACTCTTTAGATTTCGATGATGATGCAAAGGTAGTTGGTGTTATTAGTGATATTATTCGCGAAAATGAAAGGTTGCATAATCAAGTTTCAGACTTACAAGGAGGGTTTGATGACCTTTTGCATGAAAAAGATGGAGATATTTCACGTTTGGAAGGTGAAAATTCTCGATTAAAAAAGGAGCTTGAAAAGCTTACCGCTGAAAATGCTCGTCTTCTTGGAATTATGGAGCAGATAAAGAGTGAATTAGGTTTTTCCAAATCATCACAAGATAGTATGAAAAAAGTAGCTTAAAAAGTATCGAAGGATACTTTTTTTGGTTTAATATTATAAGTATTTTGTTTTCTTTTTCATAAAATATGATGAGTATGAGGTGATACTGTGAAACGAGAGGATTTTCCTATTTTATCTAATAAAAATATTATTTATTTTGATAATGCTGCTACTACTTTGAAGCCACAGTGTGTTATTGATGCAATTAATGATTATTATAGGTATTATACTGCTAATATACATAGAGGGGTTTATGATAGTTCTGTTTTGTCAGACTATTTGTATGATTCTACTAGATTTGTTGTTCGTGATTTTATTCACTGTTCTAGTGCTAAAGAAATTATTTTTACTAGTGGTACTACTCATTCTATTAATTTAATGGTTTTTGGATTTATGAAGGATTATTTAGATAAAGGGGATGAAGTGTTACTTTCAAAATCAGAACACGCATCTAATATTTTGCCTTGGATATATTTATCAAAGGAAATAGGGATTGTGCTTCGCTTTATTCCCCTCAGTGATAATTATTCTATTACTTATGCTAATTTTTTATCTTCTATTACTCAAAATACAAAAGTTGTTTCTTTAGCTCATGTTACTAATGTTATTGGAGATGTTCGAGATATTCGTCAAATAGGATCTTATTGTCGTAAGCATAATATATTGTTTCATGTTGATGGTGCTCAAAGTGTTCCTCATGTACCCATTGATTTTATTCACGATCAAATTGATTTTTTGAGTTTTTCTGGTCATAAAATGTGTGGCCCTACAGGAGTTGGCGTTTTAGTTGTTAGGGAAAGTTTGATGGAAAGAATGAAACCTGTTTTTTGGGGTGGAGGAATGAATAAGTCTTTTAATAGTAAAATGGTTTATAAGTTAAAGGATATTCCAGTACGTTTTGAAGCAGGAACTCCACCAATTGCTGAAGTTTTAGGGTTAAGGAGTGCTATTTTATATTTAATGGAAATTGGAATAAAAAAGATACATAATTATGAACTTTATTTAAAAAGGTATTTAATAGAAAAATTAAGTCAGAATCCTTTTATTACTATTTATAATAAAAATAGTGATAGTGGTATTTTAATTTTTAATGTAAATGGGGTTTCTAGTATGGATGTTTCTAAATATTTAAATACTTATCATATTTGTGTTAGGTCAGGAAGTCACTGTAGTAAAATGTTGAAAGAGGATTTGAATGAGTTTTCTACTGTTAGAGTTAGTTTGTATTTTTATAATACTATTCAAGAGATTGATTCTTTAATTTTAGCATTAGAAAAATGTCATGATATTTTTAAAATTGTTGAATATTGATTTTTCGTTTTCATTATTGTCAAAAATTAGAAAAAGGGAGTATAGATTCCCTTTTTTTCTTTTTACTTTATATTTAAAATTTTATTTTTTGTCATTTGTTATTTTTTTTAAAAGTTATTATTATGGTGATGAAAGGAGGTGAGATATGTTAAATCAGGTGGTATTGGTTGGACGTATTGTTTATGATTTGGAATTAAAAAAAACGGATTCTTTAAAAAAATATTTAGTTCTTGTGTTAGCTATTCCTAGAAGTTTCAAAAATATGGAAGGTAATTATGATACTGATTTTATTAAATGTATTGTTTGGGATAATATGGCTCAGAATACTAGTTTATATTGTCATAAAGGCGATATTGTTGGAGTAAAAGGAAGGCTACAATCTAGGCATATTGAAAAGAAAGATAAGAAGGAAATAATTATGGAGGTGGTGGCAGAAAAAGTTACATTTTTAACTTCTAAAAGTTCGGAAGAAAATTCTTGAGTTTTCTTCCGCTTTTGATATAACATTTTTCTTGGAAGTGTTTAAATAAAAAATTAACAAATATTTAATTAATGTATTATATATAACCCTTTATTTCAAATTTTTAAATTATTTTAATACTTTTTATTATGTTGATAATATTATTAATGAAACTTTAGGTAAAAGTTATTCACTTTATATATGGCTATAAAAATATATTTTTTTCTGATGTTTATATTTTTGATGATATTTTTTTCTATTGTATTTTACATCATCTTGATCATTTAGGTCAGTATGTATATGTTTATTTCATTGATGATTACAATGTTATAAATAAAGTTTATAATATTATGTGAAGATGTTTATTTAGGATAGTTAGCAAATATTTAATGAAA
Source organism: uncultured Bacilli bacterium (assembly GCA_944332635.1). Classification (GTDB taxonomy): domain Bacteria; phylum Bacillota_I; class Bacilli_A; order RF39; family UBA660; genus Faecimonas. The sequence goes on along the minus strand of CALVKI010000008.1, from coordinate 11,951 downwards.
CCTTAATTTATTTTAAGTATGAAAAACTATAAAAGCTAATTAAAAAAACTGGTATTAGTGTTTTTTTTTTGATATGATGGTAATGTTAAGGTGGTATATTTATGGAAATAATTTATTATGATAGTAAATATTTAGATTCGTTAAATGAGCTTTTAAATTTATCTTTTCAGTTGACAAAGGTTGGTCAAATTTCTCCTCAGGATATAGAGTTAATTGCTGTTATTGAAGATAAGGTTGTTGGGTATTTGGTATTAAATCGTTTAGTAGATTGTGTTAGGGGAGTTAAATATTTTTATGTTCATTATGTTTGTACTCATCCTGATTTTCGTAATCAACATATTGCAACTAAAATGTTTGAAAGAGTATTTTTAATTTGTAAAGAGCAAAAGATTGCTTATTTAGAACTTACTTCTAATCCTACTAGAATAGTTGCTCATCATTTGTATCGGAAACTTGGGTTTAAGGTACGTGAAACGGTTGTATTTCGAAAGGAGATATTATGATTACTGATATTATAAATAAGAAAAGATTGGGAAAAGAATTGAGTTATCATGAACTAGATGTTTTCTTTAATGGATATTTGGATGGTAAAGTAAAAGATTATCAAATGTCTAGTTTGCTTATGGCTATTTGTATTAATGGTATGAATGAAGAAGAAGTGTTTTCTTTGACCAAAATATTTATTGATAGTGGAGATGTGTTAGATTTAAGTTTTATTTCTGGAATTGTTGTAGATAAACATTCTACTGGAGGAATTGGAGATAAAACTACATTAATTATTGCTCCTATTGTTGCTAGTCTCGGTATACCTATTTTAAAAATGAGTGGTAGGGGTTTAGGTTATACAGGAGGTACTATCGATAAATTAGAAAGTATTCCGGGATATAGAGTGAATTTATCTGATGAAGAAGTTATTAAACAAGTGCAGGATATAGGAATAGTGGTTACTGGTCAAACGGCTAGTTTAGCACCTATGGATAAGGAAATTTATGCTTTACGAGATGTTACGGCTACTGTTTCATCAATTCCATTGATTGCCGTAAGTATTATGAGTAAAAAAATTGCTGGTGGTGCTGATAAAATATTGATTGATATTAAAGTTGGAAATGGTGCTTTATTACATACAAAAAAAGAAGCTGAGGAACTTTCTTTATTATTAAAAAAAATAGGTAAAATTTATCAAAAAGAGGTACATACTATGATTAGTGATATGAATGTACCTTTAGGGTTTTGTATTGGAAATAGTTTGGAGGTTATGGAAGCAGTACGTGTTTTAAAGGGTGAGGAAATTGGAAATAATTTAACTAAATTGTGTATTGATTTATCTACTGAACTTGTGTGTATGGCAAAAAATGTTTCTGTTCAAGATGCTCAAGATATGGTGATGCAAGCAATTAATTCTGGAGCTGCTTATCAAAAATTTTTGGAGTTGATTAAAGCTCAAAGTGGTGATTTAAAAGGGATGCCATTAAGTAAAAAATATAAAGAAATTAAAGCTGAACAATCTGGAATTATTCAAAATATTTCAGCAATTAAATTGGGTGAATTATCAGTTCTTTTGGGAGCTGGTCGTCTTTCGAAAGAAGATTCTATTGATTATGGGGTGGGAATAGAATTGAAAAAGCAAGTTGGTGATCAAGTGAAAAAGGGAGATGTGTTAGCTAAAATTTATTATAAGACACTTCCTCATTTACACAATTTTAAAGATATTTTTATAATAAGATGAAAAAATATATTGAAAAAATAAAAACTATGTTATAATTGTTTTATAAAGGTGGTGTATTATGGAGAAGATATATATGGAAAATAATCAGAATAATAAAAAGCAATCAACGTTTCAACAGGTTTTTAAGTCACAGTTATCGAAGAAATTGTCTTCGTTTATGGTATTAGTATCTTTTTTTTCATTTTTATTGATAGGTGTTACTAATGTTTCCTATGCTGCAGTTCAACCTATTCCAGAGGATACTGGTTTGGGTGATAGTTTTACCACTGGGCAACCTGGAACTGAGATTGTTGGTAATGGATTTCCTGTTCTTATGTATTCTACTAGTACTGGAATACCAATCTTTTGTTTAGAACGTGACATTGAATATAGTGGTGGAGTCACAATGAATAAAGGGGAACAAATTACAGATCAAGGTTTGTTGTATGTTATGGCTAATACTTTCCCTCATTATAAGTTTAAAGATTCTAAAGGTGTAGAATTTCCTGATGAAGTTCAAACTTGGATTACACAGGCTACTATTTGGCAATATTTATATGAAACTGGAGCTGAAAATAATACGGTTGGTTCTGGTAGTGTTGCTAATTTAGAAAATATGCATGGAGCTGTTAGTTTATCTTGGGATGATAATGTTTTAGGATGTAGAGTGGATGGTTGTGATGCTGAGGCTAGCAGTCAGGAAACTTTTTATGAAACTTATGTTGCTCCAATTGTAGCTAGTGCTAAACAATCTAACGTTACTACAAATGGGACAATTAATATTAGTCTTGCAAATCAAGAAATGTCAATTACAGAGGATGAGAAATATTATCAAACTTCTTTAGTTACTATTACTAATAGTGATCCTAATAATTTTGTTTCTGGATCATTAGAAGTTGAAATCAAGTCTGCTCCTGATGGAACAATTTTGATTGATGAAAATGGTCAAGAGATTACTGATTATAAAAATATTACTAAATTTTATGTAAGAATCCCTGTTGAGTCTGTAACTGAAGAAAATAAAGTTGTTCAACTTTACGCTAGAGGAACATTTAGAGGTTATGATGGTTATTATTATAAATCAGATGGAGCACAGACTGTAAGTACAGTGTTTACTACTGATGTTCCAACTGATACAGGTTTAGAAATTCCTATTAATTATACTCCTGAAGTACCTGATACTAGTATGAATATTGCCCAATCAGTTTACTTCATTGGTCTTATTGTGTTATTATGCGGAATAGGTATTATTTATGCGAATACTAAACCAAAACAAAAACAACAACAATAAAAAAAGAAATCATTTGGGAAAGAGTCAGTTATTATTAATCGGCTCTTTCCTTGTATTTATAGGGATTTTTATTCTTTCTTATAATCATTTAGTTTTTTTAAAAAATCAGATATTTACTAATATGGAGATTGCTATTATAGGTTTAAATTTAACAAAGGAAGAGGAAGAAGTAGTAGATGTTCCTATTGTTGATAATGTATCTGATGATACAGTTTATGAGCAATCATCTAGTGAAATCGACTATAGTAAATATGTGGGGATACTTGAAATTCCTAAAATAGGATTAAAAAGAGGGTTTTATAATACTGATTCTAAGTATAATAGTATAGAGTATAATGTGTCTATGGTTTCAGGCTCTACAATGCCAGATGTTGCTTATGGAAATTTAATGTTAATGGCTCATTCTGGTGATGCTTATATATCGTTTTTTGCCTATTTGTATCGTTTAAATATTGGTGACTCTGCATATGTTACATATCAAGGAAAAAAATATAGATATAATATCGTGAATATATATACTGTTCCAAAGACGGGTAAAGTTACTATTTATAGAAATTATAATAAGACAACTTTAACTCTTATTACATGTACTAAAAATGATGATACTACGCAAACAATTTATGTTGCAGAATTAGTATAATGGAGGTGTTGATATGAAACTAGGGTTATTTGGCAAGATGAAAATAATATTTGAGATGTTATTTTCATCTTTTATGTCTATAGAAATATTTTTATTTTTCTTTTTATTGCTTCTTTTATTAGTGTGTAATATTAAAGTAAAAAATAAATTTGTTTCTATTGTTATTTGTAGTCTTTTGATTTTAGGAGTTATAATGTTTGGTTTTTATTTTTCTTCTTATACTCTTATGTGTGTTGATTCTTTTATTATGAAAATTATGAATTATTATTATTTTCCATCTTCAATTGTTTATTTTTTTCTTTTTTTGTTTATGTTGTTCATGTGCATTTTTACTATGTTTGCTAAAAATATAAAATGGGGAAAGAAAGTATTTAATTATATTTGTAGTATTATGGTTTTTTTATTATTTTCTATGTTTGTTGTACTTGTAGTATACGAGAATATTGATATGACTGATGCTGTAGTTTTATATCAAAATAATCAAATTCTTTCAATTGTTCAAATTAGCAATTTAATTTTATTATTTTGGGTTGTTGTTAGTTTTTTTTATCATTTGTATTTATTTTTTCAGAAAAGATTTGATAAAAAAGGTTGAGATAATTTAATTCTCAACCTTTTTAACATAATATTCTTCTAATGTTAATTTGTGTTTATAGATATATTTAGCTATTGTTTTTCCAACGTAGCGATAATGCCATGATTCATATTGGTATCCAGTAATCGATACTTTGTCTTTTGGAAATCTTAGAATAAACCCATATTTATAGGCGTTTTCTTGCATCCAATTAAACTCTTCAGTTTGTTCAAATGAAGTATAGGGCAAAGTTTTATTATATACATCCACAGCTAATCCGGTCTGGTGTTCTGAAAATCCGGCTCTTGCTGAATAAGTATCAGCGGCTTGTTGTCCGTCAGTTTTTACGTAGTTATTGTACAAATCTACCTGGTAGTCGTAACTTCTGTAACTAGACATTGCTATAATATTCAAACCTTCATTTTTTGCATCTTTAGAAAGTTTTTCAAATGCATCTTTTGCTTCACTTACTAATTGCATTCCACTTCTAGCATATGCTAGATCAATTGTTTCTAAGTTTTTTGGTGTGTAGGATTCTGTTAAATAGTTATATTTATTTACTAATACTATATTTGTATTAAGATTTTTAGATGGTTTTGTATTAGTGTAGTATGGTTTATCTATTCCTATATTTACATATATTACAATATTTTCTGTTGATAGCTCAGGGTTTTCCTTTTGATATTTTAAGTAACGTGTTTTATTTTGTTGTTTATAATAGGGTATTTTTTTTAGTTTTTGTAAATTTTTTTCTTCTTGTGTCATTTTTTTGTTTGTATGTTTATCAGTTTGTTTAATTATGATACCTCCTATAATTAAAAGTATTATTAGAGAAATTAGGAATAATTTAGGTCCTTTTTTTAATTTCTTTTTTTTCATATTATCACCTATTTTCATCATATCATTATTTTATTTATTTATGTATATTTTTTTAGATGTTTACATAGAAAATAGTGGAGGTATATATGAAATATTTGATATTTGTGTTTTCATTTTCTTTTTTGCTAAGTAATTTGTTTATTATTCCTGTTGTTGCAGAGGAGAGTGATGAAACTGAACTTATTCCTGGAGCTATTAGTGGTGTTTTAATGGAAGCTAATAGTGGTAAAATTGTTTTTTCAAAAGAGATGAATAAGGAGGTCTCTGTTGCTTCTATGACTAAAATGGTTGCGCAGATTTTGATTTTAGATGCTATACGTAACGAGAAAATTTCTTGGGATGATATTGTTACTGTTAGTCAAAATGCAAGTGATATGGGAGGTTCTCAGATATATTTAAGTGTAGGTGAAAAGATTAGTATTCGGGATTTATTCAAAGGAATTTCGATGGCTAGTGCTAATGATGCTACTGTTCAAATGGCTGAAGTTTTAGCTGGTAGTGAGGCGGCTTTTGTTCGTCAAATGAATAAAAAAGTGAAAGAATTAGGACTTAAACATACTACATTTAAAAATTGTACAGGATTAGATGAAGAAGGTCATTATTCTAGTGCATATGATATGGCCATGATAGCTAGAGAGCTGATAGTTAATTATCCTGAAATTTTAGAATTTTCTTCAGTTTATGAAGATTATTTACGACAAGATACTGCCAATAAGTTTTGGCTAGTTAATACTAATAAGTTGGTACGATTTTATGAAGGAGCAGATGGATTGAAAACGGGACATACTGATGCTGCAAAGTATTGCTTAGCAGCTACAGCTAAGAAGAATAATTTACGTTTTATAGCTGTTGTATTGGGTGAAGAAGATAGTAATGTTAGAAATCAGGAGGTAATGAATTTATTAGATTATGGTTTTAATCATTATCAAATGGATTTAATTAAATCAAAGAATGAAGTTCTTAAAACACAACCTTTAGATAAGGCTAATAAGGAGTATATTTCTTTTGTTCCTATTTCTGATATAGGTGTATTAAAAGAAAAATCTAGTGATAAAAAAAATTATACTTATGAAGTAAAAGTAGAAAAATTTCAATTACCTATTAAAAAAGGTGATATTGTTGGTAAAGTTATTATTAAAGAACAAAATAAAAAAATTACTACAGTTCCACTTACCGTTTCTGAATCGGTTTCGCAACTTTCTTTTTTACAACTTTTAGGTAAAAGTATTACAGATTTAGTTTCTGGTAAATTTATGTTTTCTTTTAATTAGAAATTGACTATTCGTTTTTTTATGATGTATAATTTTTATGTAATTTAAAAGAAGGTATGTCTTACCTTTTTCTTTCTAATTAGGAGGGATATTATGAGTAATAGTAATCGTTGCAGTGGCTCTAATAATAATTATAGTAGGCGTAGTTCTAAATATAATAAAAATTATAAAATGTCTAATAGAACTCACAATAATTATAAAAGCAATGTGAATAACCGATGTGATAGTAATAAAAAGAATATTGATAGTATGGATGATCAAATTACTAGTCAACAGGTTTTTGATTTTAATCAGATAAAATTTTCTGATGATATAGATACAAGTTTTGTAGATAACAAGCGAAAGAAAAAACAAAAAATTGTTGATGAATTAAAGGAATCTTATGAGCGTGGAAAAATTTTGGAAGAAAAACGGGAAGCAAAAAAATATCATCAATCTCCAATAGGGCGTTTGGCAATTATTATTGTTGTTTTCTTTTTACTTTTTGCTCTATTGATGGTTTGTTTTTATTTTGTGTCTAGACCTGTTAGTACTAATGTGGTTACTAAGGAAAAAGAAGTTATAGTTGTAGATGATAATTATTTGTTTTTAGGAGATTCTATTACGGAACAGTATGATTTAGATAGATATTTTCCAGATATGAATGTTGTTAATAGTGGAATTAGTGGTAATCAAACAAAGGATATATTATCTGACTTAAAAAATAGGGCTTATCAGTATAATCCTTCTAAAGTATTTTTGCTTATCGGTACTAATGATATCCAAGCAGGAGTAAAAGAAGAAGATACTATTGAAAATATTGAAGAAATTCTATCTGAATTAAAAGAAAATAGACCATATGCAGAACTTTATTTGGAGGCAATTTATCCTGTTGATGAAAATCAGAAAGGAGCACAAATTCGGACAAATGAAGAAATAAAATCTATTAATGAGTCTTTAAAAGAATATTGTAAGAATAACGGTGTTACGTTTATTGATACTTATAATTTGTTGTTAGATTCTGAAAGTGAAGAAGATGTTATCCATTTAGATTATACAAAAGATGGTTTGCATATTACAGATCAAGGATATGAAGTGATTACAAGGGAAATTATGAGATATATAAAATAGATATTATATCTATTTTTTTGTGTGTATTGATAGTAGAGATAGTATATTCATAATAAACTGGTTGTTATAGTATGTGATAATACCAGTATGGGTTATGCTTATAATTAAATCAACATGTAAGTGTTAATAATTGATTTTGATTGATTTGGATAAGTAAAAAACAGTAGGAGAAGTTATGGATTTAAGTCATTGATTTACAGTTACTTTTGTAAAAAATAGATATTTGTTGTGGTGATTATCAGAACTATATTGATACTAAAATTGTTGTTATTGCTATCAGTGTTAATTAAAACAATGATAAAATTAGTATGAATTTGATTTTTATAAAGTTTTAGGAAGTGGTACAAGTTTGGATACTTCTAGATTTCGTTATTTAATTAGTGAAAAACTTGGAGTAGTAAAATATTCATGCTTATCTTATTGGTGAACGTGATGATACTAAATTTGTATCATGGAGTAATGTAACTGTTGTTTTATAAAATATTGGAAATTATTTATCATTGGATGAAAAAAGATATTTTTATTGGTGTTCCTAGAGTAGTTAGTAAAAGGGTATTTAAAGGTTATTTAATAGGGAAGATTTTTTATAATTACAGCATAAATGTTATTAAAGGTGCGTTGGAAAAAATAAAATAATATCATATTTTTTTCTTTCATTCATATATTAATGTATAGAAAGAGAGGAATTAATATCTATGGAAACATTAAAAGTTAGTAGTAAGTCTAATCCAAATAGTGTAGCAGGTGCTCTTGCCAATGTATTTCGTGAAAAAGGATCTGCAGAAATTCAAGCTGTTGGAGCTGGTGCATTAAATCAAGCGATTAAAGCAATAGCTATTGCTAGGGGATTTGTTGCCCCTTCTGGAAAAAATTTGGTTTGTATTCCAGCATTTCAAGATATAGCTATTGATGGAGAAGAACGTACAGCTATTAAACTAATTATTGAGACCAAATAGGTCTTTTTTTTTTTTTTTTTACATGATAAACTTAATAATGATAGGAGGCTTTGTTATGGTTTGTCATCGATGTGGAGCTACATTAAATTCTGAACAAAGATATTGTATGAAATGTGGGGCATTGAATTATGAACATCCTGATAATCAAAAAATGAAACAATATATTACTGACCAAGAATTGGAACAAGCAAATCAAGAATATCAAAAAGCAACTAAGGAGCCTGCACAAACAATAGAAATTGCCGGACAAGTTTTTTCTGATGGTCCAGAGGGAAATAAAAAAACAACATATGTAGATACTAGGGTAATGTTAGTATTACTTTTGATATTTACTATTTGTTTAGCAAGTATTTATTATTTTGTTTTTCCTTATTCTGTTACTATGGTTATTTCTTTATGTATACTGTTTTTTATTTTTGTATTTTTTATTTTAACTAATATTTCAGTTTATATGAAAGGTGGTTATTCAGGCTTTGTTTCATTTATTCCTTTTTATAGTCAATATGCATATTTTGATATTGTTTTTGGAAAAGGTTGGCTTTTTTTAATTTCTTTCATTCCTGTTGTAGGGGTTTTTTACATGTTTTATGTACTTTATAAGACGGGAAAAGTCTTTGGGAAAAGTGGTTGGTTCACTTTGTTTTTTCCGTTTATAATGTTACCTATTATTGCTTTTAGTGATAAATCTGTATATGTTGGTCCTAGTAGAAAGTATCAATCTTATGTAGAAAGAGGAAGAATGAGAAATACTAAATTTCCTGCTTTCATTTGTTCTATTATTGTATTTTTTCTATTTTTAGCATTTACTCAATTATCTTTTGCTGATTATGCACAAATTTATTTTACTCAGAAGGATATACAAAGAGTTACTAATAGTGTTAAAAAAGACATTTTTGATGGTATGTACTTTTGTGATGGTACTATTCTTACCGCTAAAGACGGGGATTTTTATATTTCTGTTGAGGATCTTTCTGATGTTCAACTTTATCCAATTCCTATAAGATCTTCTTTGAATGGGAAAAAACTTTCAGGTTATTTTTATATTCAAATTGTTAATAAAAAAACTACTATTTCAGGTACTTTTACAGACGGAGATAATACATTTTTTACAGATAAGCAGGAAATTAGTAAGTTTACTGATGTCTCTGTTCCGGAGGGTGCAATTCTTTGTACTAAGGAAGATTGAAATTGTTGATGATATTATGCTAGTTAAAGTTTAAAAATATAGAAGACGATTATGTTAGAGTATTGCAATTGGTTTGTTATTGATTTCTTCATAAGAAAGATAAAATAGGAATTACTTATATTGATGGTTTAATTTCTGTTAGTGGTATGTTGGATTTTTTTGACCCTTAAATTGCTAGTTTACTACATGATGTAGTTCAATTTGTTAGAATTGTAATTAAGGATAGAATTATATAAAAGAATTATCATGATTTGATTAGTGAGATTATAGAAACTAAAAATATAGAAGCTATTAAAGTTGTATATGCTAATATTATTGAGCATTTAAGATTAGGATGTTTAAATGGGTTAGATGAGGTAAAAAGACTTTATCTTATTAATAAATATAGTGATTAAGTAATTCGATTACCGAGAGTATTAATTGCACTTTAATATATTAAAATGGTTGATAATTTTGTAAAAAAGTAATATACTAATAACAAATCAGTGATTAGAATTAATAATAAGAATCTTTAATTGTAGAGAAATCGTGGTTGGTGAAAACGATATTAAAGGCTTATTTATCTACTCTATAGATGAATTATTTCCGGAGAAGTCCGTTACACTTTGAGTTAAAGAAAAGGATGGTACCGTGCTTATGCACTCCTTGTACTATTCTTTTTTTGTTTTTAGGAGATGGTTTTATGATTGATTTGCATTATGATTTGTTATCTATTTTATATTATTGTTATAAAAAAGATGATTTTAGTTATATAGAAACTATTCGAAAGTATTATCAAACAAACGGAATACGTGGAGTAGTGGCGAATCTTTATTTTATGAATGAAGATGAGATGAAGGAAGAACTAGGTGACTTATTTGAACCGATTGATGTAGTGGAGATGTTTCGTATTGCAACAGGTTTATTTCGTAAATATTTTTCGAATTTAGATGTTGTTTATAGTATTGAAGGATGTGATTACATTAATGATCTTTCTCAATTAGAGGAACTTTATCAATTAGGTCTTCGCAACATTTTGCTTGTTTGGAATAATAAAAATAAATATGGTTCTGGCAATCGTAGTAGCAATGGACTTAGTGAAGAAGGCAGAGATTTTTTAAGAAAGGTAATTGAGCTAGGTATTAGTGTTGATTTATCTCATATGAATCCTAATACTTTTTCTGATGCTGTTTCTTTATTAAAAGAAGAAAAAGAAAATGGTAGAGATACTAGGGTTGTAGTAAGTCATTCTAATTGTTATGATTTATATTCTCATCCGAGGAATTTAACAGATGAACAATTATTGTCTCTTAAGGAATTGAATCCTGTTATTGGGCTTGTTTCTTATGGACCTTTTGTCTCCTCGAGTGAGAATTTGAAAGAGTTAAAAGAGTCCTATGTAAAACATATTTTACATGTTAAAGATTTACTTGGAATCGATTCTGTTGGAGTATCTACTGATGATATGAAGTTTGGTACTGTTTTGTTTGGTGCTGCTGATGATATTCAATTATTTAATTATTCAAGTGTATATGATGAAGTAAAGGTGTTATTAAGTAAAGTTTTGAGTAAAGAAGACATTAATAAAGTGTTGTATGAAAATAGTTATAATCAATTATTTAGAAAAGAGGTATAGATATGATAGATATTAAATTAATTAGAGAAAATAAAGATTTAGTAAAGGAGAATATTAAGAAAAAGTTTCAAGATGAAAAACTTCCATTAGTTGATGAAGTGTATGATATGGATAAGAGGGTACGTGAAGTACAAGTCAAAGCTGATAGATTAAAAGCTGATAAAAATCGTATGAGTGGCGAAATCGGGAAGTTGATGAAAGATGGTAAAAAAGAAGAAGTTGAGGAGATTAAGAAGAAAATAGCTACAATGGTTGATGAAATTAAAGAGTTAGAAGTAGAACAAGAAAATCTTTCTCATGAAATAAAAGATCGTATGATGGTAATTCCACAAATAATGGATTCTTCTGTTCCAATTGGTAAAGATGATAGTGAAAATGTAGAAGTACAAAAATTTGGTGATCCTGTTGTACCTGGTTATGAAATACCATATCATGCGGATATTATAGAAAAACTTCATGGGATGGATAAAGATGCTGCTGGTAGAACTAGTGGACAAGGTTTCTATTATTTACTTGGAGATATTGCTCGACTTCATGAAGCAATGCTTGCTTATGCTAGAGACTTTATGATAGATGCTGGCTTTACTTATGCTATTCCACCATTTATGATTCATAGTGATGTTGTTACAGGTGTTATGTCATTTCCAGAAATGGAAGCTATGATGTATAAGATTGAAGGAGAAGATTTATATTTAATTGGTACTAGTGAACATTCTATGATTGG
>CALVKI010000007.1 GCA_944332635.1 uncultured Bacilli bacterium | reverse complement strand
CAAAAATGTCAGTTGACAGTACTAAATATACCAACATTTTTAATGTTTGTCAATACAATCAACTAATTTTTTTAATTTTTTTGCATTTTTAACAAAACTTCTTTCTTTTTCTTTAAAATCCAAAGAGGCAAAGACTGTTGTAAAGTACTAAACCCACTTGCTGTTTCAATTATTTTCTTTCTTTTTTTCTTTGAAAATTTAAAATCAATATTCTTAATACTTAACTTTACATGATACGACTCTAAGTCACTATCATCAATAACTAAAGCCCTAATAGTCTCTCCCACATAAACATAATCTGCTGGATTTTTAACAAAAAAATCAGATATCTCAGAAATATGTATTAATCCACTATAGTATTCATCAAGACTAACAAAAATTCCATATTTTTCAATTCCAGTAACACACCCTGTTACAATTTCTCCTTTTTTATATTGACCCATTAAAACACTTCCTATTACTAGTATATCATTAATCACAAACATTAACAAGAACTACGAAAAATAGTTTACGTATTAAAAAAAACAAGATATAATATCACTAGGTGATTTTATGAAAAAAGATATAGAAAAACAAATCCAGTATACAATTGAAAAACTGCGTCCATTTTTAATCAATGATGGTGGAGACATAGAGTTTATAAAATATGAAGAAAATATAGTATATATTAAACTGAAAGGAGCTTGCCAGGAATGTCCTATGATGGACATCACCATAAAAGATGGCATTGAACAATTATTAATTAATGAAATTCCCGAAATCAAAGAGGTAAGAAATGTATCATAACATTTCTCTTTTTTTTATCCAATCAATACTAGGTATTTTTATAAAAGTACAAATTAGTTGATAAATGTTTTGTAAAAAAGCATAATAATCATTAACTAGAAAAATAATTTTACTTAATTCTCTTTCATCACATTTCTGACTAACAACACAATCATAAACATCAAAATAATAAGATGGAAACAACAATCTAGAAAATAATAAAATATAATCATTATAATTAAAATTTAGATATTTAAAGAAATTAAGAAAAGAAAAATCTTTATAATTATTAGAGAAAAACAAAAATTTTATATATTCAGCAATATCACGTGGATAATAATCTATTGTAATATTTAGAGGATTGAAATACTTAGAATAAGAAATTCGCTCATGACATAAAAAAACATCAAAAGATTCCATAGAATGTAAATTATACGAAAAATATGAAATAGCGTTTTCAGCTAATCCAACATAATAGTTAAAACTTTCTAAAATTAAAGGATACATCTCAGATATGTGTTCAAATTGATATTCATAGTAATCTATTTTTTTACTCCATAAATAACTCCACAAAATAGGATTATTAACTGAAACCAATTTAGAAACATTAATAGGATGTAAAAGGTTACCTAAAAGATTATATTTATTATCAAGATGTTGAAATAACACATACCAATCATTAGAAACCTTAGTAAAAATTTCACCATAAATATTATAAATAATTTTATATTCCCTAACATAGTTAATTTTTTGTAAAATATCAAATACTTTTTTACTTTTTTCTATATTTTGTACTTTTTCAAAAGAAAATAATTTATTATTACTTTTAAAATAATAAACTTCTTTTTTTTCAAACGCATCAATTTCCAATAAATTATAATAATACATTATATGCTCTTTCATAATTAAAGTATATGAAAAAATTAAAAAAAAAAGAATAACAATATATTCTTTTAAGCAGCTATATTATATCCTCTTGAATAAGTCTTATCCTCACCATGCTCCTTACTATTAGGAGCAACAGCAAGAACATTATTAAACTCTTGAACACGTGCTTCAATTTTATCAGCAGCCACTCCGATTCTTTGTGCTTCTCGTTTTTGTTGTTCAGTCATAGCCGCAAACTCTTCTGTTCTTTTAATATTATTTCCTATATTATTTTTTATTTCATCCAAATAAGCATATGCCTGAGCTGTTACATTAGCCAAAGCTTGACTCGAATCACTATATCTTTGAGCAGCCGTTTTTAAAAGTTGAGCACTAGATTGAAATTCTCGTTTAGCAGCAGCCATTTTATTTTTACTGTCATTTTCCTCTTTTTGAAATTTTGCAACATCAGCCAAAAGAGACTCTATATCAAGATCTTCTCCCGAAGTATTCTTAATAGTCTGCAATAAATCTAAAGAAATATTCTCTTCATTCATTTCTACCGGTCTTTCTCCAGTTTCAACAACATCAGCCAAATCATTAAACAAAAACTTTTCTGGGCGTTCTGAAACTACGATAGGAACTTCTCTACTGCTAGTAGAAAAAGTATCAAACAATCCATTATCAGTAAGCATATTAGTTGGCAACTTTTCATTTCCATATTTTTCTACCTTTGCTTTAGAATATGCAGCTTTTTTAACACCAGTACTTCCTGAATTCACAATATTTTCTGTTGACAATGCCGAAAAAGTATCATCAAAAGAAGAAGTATCAGCATTATTAACTACTCTAGCATACATAACATCAGTCAAGCGAATTAATCTGCTACCCTCAGTAGTAAAAATTTGACTAGTATATCGACTACAATCTCCCAAAATAATATTATCATTAACAATACTACTTTGATTTTGCGTAGCATAAGGAGCCGTATTATGTCCCCCATTATTGATGGCTACACTCTGATTTGCTTGTTCTAAAGATTGTAGTGGAATAGAAATTATTTTTCTTTTATCTTTATTTGCTTGCTCCAAATATTGTAGTGGAATAGAAATTATTTTTGATTGAGATAATGAATCAAGCTTAGCACGAACATTAGAAGCAGACAACTCACTCAACTTAATTCTTTTAGAAGGATTAATAATCACTCCATCAAAATTGGTTACTAATTTTAAAATAACATTATCCATTGCAAATCCTCCTACTATTCATTTTTAGCAAGTTCTCTCAAAACATCTTTAATACGATTCCACTCTTCTTCAGATTCAACACCTATAAGTTTAGTTTCTCCATTTGTACGATCAACATTTGAAACATATATTGTAATATTATTATCTTCATCACGTTCATTTTTAGTATAAATGACATATTCTTTTTTATTATCTTTAAACTCAAAAGCGAATACAACCTCTACTTCTTCACTAGAGCCATCATCTGAAACAATCTTCATCATTTTCTTTTCTTTCATAACAAATAAGTCCTCCCTTTATTATCTATACAATATAATTATAACGTATTTTAAATAAATTACAACTATTTTTTATGAAGTTTTTTTAGCAGAAACGTTTTCGAACCAAAATTACAATACTCTTTTATATATATATTTAAATATTGAATATCATTATATTTTTTTACATTCTTATTTATTGAATCATAAAAACCTTTTAAACGAACTTTACCCCCAGAAAAATCGCCAAAAATATAATCAAATGGATCAAAATAATCAGTAATATATTCTTTTACCTCATCATAATGAAAACAATCATCACCAGATATCAATTCATAATATTGTCCACGTATATCATATTTTTTCACAATATCACCTCACCCAACCATTATAACATATGCTACCCATTTCCCGAAAAAAAAGTAGACTGTGAATTTTTATCAATAATACCACCATAATAATCAGGAACAACTCCAGAAATAATTTTAATACTAAGAGGAGCCTCTATATTAATAGTAACTATATCAGAAGACTTAGGTAAACTAATCTTTTCTTTAATCTGAACTTGTATATAAACTTCCAAAAGAAGATTGTTAATACCATAACTTGTAACTTTAGTTTTTAAATTACTATTTACTTGTCCTAAAAAAGACATTTTAACAGGAATTACAGGGCCTAAATTTGCTAAAAAACCATTACCTGTTAAAGCTCCAAAAGGAATTTCACAAACTATTCCAGAATCAACAAACTGATAATTAACACCACTTAAAGAAGATGATAAAAAAAACTCATCAATCTTCCCCTCTTCTAAATCATAAAGCTTTGAATAAATAGCTTGATTTATATCACTTAATAAAGAATTTACTTTTTCAGTATTATAATCAATCATTTCCACTTCATTATTATCATTTCTAGTAACAGAAAATAGTGATTCATTAATTTGAGAAGTTAATGACTCATTTACCACAGAATTAACAACATTAGAAGTTACTCTCTCCACTTCACCACTCAAATAATTAACAAAAATAGGATTAACTCTTTGACCAAAAATAAAAACAAAAAATAAAGAAATAAAAAAAGATAAAACAATACAACTAAATATTTTTTTTAAATTTTTCATTTTCTATTTATATTTACTAAAATAACATCCTCACCTATTTTAGTAATATCTTTCCATAATATTTTAGTATCGTTACCCCTATTAAAATTTAAAAATGATTTACCAGATTCTATAATTAACGATTCAATATGACCATCCATCATAACATTAACATCTATGATGTTACCAACATTCTTTCCGTCTACAACGGATACAATCGTCTTATTTTGAAGTTCTGATAACAGCATATGATAATCACCTAATAAAATATATGCAAACTACTTCAAAACTTTCTTTAATTGTTTAATAGCACCCTTTTCAATCCTAGATACTTGAGCTTGACTAATTTGTAATTGCTCTGCTATTTCCATTTGAGTTTTTCCGACAATAAATCTTTCATCTAAGATAAATTGTTCTCTTTCTTCTAATTCACTAATTGCTTCATCTAAAGCTACTCTCATAGAAATTCGATTACTATTAGCTTGTTTATCTTCAATCTGATCAGCTAAATAAATAGTATCACCACCATCAGAATAAATAGGTTCAAACATACTAACAGGATCACGTAAAGAATCCAACGCTTGGATAACATCAAACAAATCCACCCCAAGATCATGTGCAATATCTTCTAATTTAGGTTCCTGTCCTGTTTTATTATAAATCTCTTCTTTATACTTTAAAGTTTTATAAGCAATATCACGAAGAGAACGACTAACCCGAACACTATTATTATCTCTTAAATATCTTCTTATTTCTCCTAATACCATAGGAACTGCATAAGTAGAAAACCTAACTTCATGAGACAAATCAAAATTATCAATCGCTTTTAATAATCCAACACAACCTATTTGAAATAAATCGTCCATATTTTCAACACGATAATGAAATCTTTTCAAAATAGATAAAACTAACTTTAAATTTCCTTCTACTAAACGTTCTCTAGCAATTTGATCACCCTGTTTTAATTTTATAAATAAGTCATTCATTTCCTCATTACTAAGTACTGGAATACTGCTAGTATCTATACCACTAATTTCCACTTTATATTTTGCCATAAAAAAGCTCCTTTCATCTCTCTTATGAGAAGAAAAGAACATTTTTATACAATTCATTTTTTCATCATACATTTTTGATGTATTTCTTTTATAGAAGAACTCTTCCACTCATCATCAAAAGGTCGTGCATAATAAAGTGTTTGAAAATAATGTTGCACTAAACAACTATATTCTGAAGTAATTTGTTGAGAACTTTTACTTCTAGTATAACCAAGGCCTAAAAACGAATCATGACTTTCAGAAAATAAAACAACATCATTTTTTTTATTACTCCAAGTATTTGTAAGAACATTTAAATACTCTACATACATAGATATCAAATTCTCATCTGCAAAAATAACTTCACCATAATTAAAGAGTTTTTCACCATTCAAATTTCCTAAAACTCTAGAAAAAAAATTGCAACCTTCTTGTGGTGTTGGAATACTTTTAGCAGAATCAAAACGAAATCCATCTGCTCCACAACAAATAAAATCATTTAAAAAATATATAATATAATCCTGCAAATGTACATTATTTAAATCAAAAGTAGGCAATCCTGCACAATAATGTATAACTTGAAATCTATCATCCCAATCTTCAATTAATTTAGCATCCCGCCAAAAAGCAAAATTTTCAGTTAATTTTTTATCCACTTTTTCATGTGGACACAAAGTTCCGTCAACTGCACCAGCAACATGAGTACATACAACATCAGGAAACACTAATAGGCCCTCATTATGTAAAACATCACATAAATGTATAAAATCCTCTCTAGACCCATACTGATTACCAATAGTTAAAGCACACGGCTGATAAGACATCCACCAATGTTCATATCCATTTTCTTTTAAAGGTTGTAAAGGGCCAACCTGAACAGCTTGAAAACCTTGTTCTCTAATAATTGGAGCCACTTTACAAATACTATCTAAATGCCAATTTAAACACTGCAAAATACGCATCGTTTTTGGACTTTCAACTGCATCTTCCATTCACCTATCTCCATATCATCATTATATTAATAATATATCATAAAATAAAAAAAAATAATAATTATTTATAATAATTATCCAAAAAAAAAAATTTTTATACATTATTTTCTATAACTAAAATATTTTATATATTAATATTTTTTTAACTTTCAACTGCAACTTACATTCACCTATATACAAATAATAATTATATTAATAATATAACATAAAATAAAAAAAAAGAATAATTATTTATCATAATTATCCAAAAAAGAAATTTTTTCTCCATTCTTTTTTATACCTAAAATAGTTTCTATATTAACATTTTCTGAAGATTTAAAAATATTTGCACCAATATTAGAGTATTTATTTTCAAATTGCTGAATTAACTGTTTCATTTCTAAACGTTTAGAATCAATCATAGAAGAATCAGTAAACTTACAAGCACAATTAATAAATGTTAACTTATTATACTTAGACCACTGAATAATAGAATTTTCTCTCACCAAATATAATGGTCTAATTAACTGCATTCCATCAAAATTGCTACTCCATAATTTAGGCAGCATACTTTTATATTCACCACCATAAAAAATAGATAATAAAATAGTTTCTATAACATCATCAAAATGATGACCTAAAGCAATTTTATTACACCCCATTTCCTGTGCACGTGCATATAAAAAACCTCTCCTCATACGAGCACACAGGTAACAGGGAGATGAATTAAGATTGTCAACAACATCAAAAATATTAGACTTAAAAACTTTTATATCAATTCCTAAAATACGAGCATTCTCTAATATCTGTGCATATATATTAGGACGATATCCTGGATTCATAACAATATAGCAAAGATCAAAATGCACTTTCCCATGTTTTTTTAACTCTTCCATACATTTTGCCAACAACATAGAATCTTTTCCCCCAGAAATACAAACCGCTATTTTATCACCTTCTTGAATTAATTGATAATCTCTAACAGCCTTTGTAAAAGGTCTCCAAATATCTTTACGAAATTTAGTAATTATGCTACGCTCTATTTCTTCTTTTCTAGTTAACATGAAACTCCCCTCACTAACAAATAATAAACATACAAATTATATCTTAATAAAAAAAGAAAAGCAAATTATTGATGTGAACTCCAAAAATGAGATATCAATAAAAAAGCAGTATATTAATAAAAGAAAAAATATTTTTCTTAGTTGTATTATAAAATAATATCCATTCTTCTATAATTTAAATAATTATTGTTGTAGAAAATTTTTTTAGAAAATAATATCAACTTTCCATAGGAGAATAATTTATCGAATTTCCTTTTCTACTCATAGAATTTTGAATTCTATTTGATTACATATGACTTTATTATGATAAAATGTATATTAGAATCCTAATCACTATAAATAACTCTCTGTACACCTTTTTCTTTTGCTAATAGTATCCATTACTAGTTTATTATCATTATATTTAGATATTTTGTATACTACGACATATCTATCATATAAATCTAATATTGTAGATAAATATACTCTAGATCCTTTAAATATTAAATATGTTACACCTATATACCACACTTTGTTTAATGCATCAGTAATAAAATTTATCTTTAATAAGTTGGATTTAACATTTTCCTTGATTGTTTTATCGTTATTTTTATTCTTTGACTTCCTTATATATTTAGCCATTAAATTATATTTTTCATTATTTTTAATCACTTTTTTTCATTCATAACTACACCATATTTTAGGCATATATCTTCAACAATTTATTTTATTATTAATCATAGTAATTAGGATACTCCTTATTTCTATATTTATAATAAGTTTTAGGACTTATATTCAGTACGGCACAAATATTTGTAAGTTTATAATTAATTTATAAATGTTATCTTTTCTCTTATAGTACCTTGAGGAAGACTTGTTTATTTTAATATTTCATATCGTTATTTTCAATCTTCTTTTGTTAAATCAAATTGTTTGAACCTACCACACCTATGAAAAATACCATTTTCTAATGTTCCCTGTTTTCTATCTTTTGAAATTCAATTCCAAATTGTAGTTGAACTAATATTATAGTTTTTTACCACTTACACTCTACCACCATATTTACCAAATTTATATCAAGTACTTCAATTTTAAATTTCATTAAATATGAAGCAACTTTTTGACCTTCCGAAACCATAAAAAAATACACATCCTTCAGGAAATGTATTATAACACTTTTATTGAACTGCTTTTTTATTAATATCTACTCTAAAGGGTACAGTTCATATAGCTATTTTTCTTTTTATTTTTCTAAATAATCAGGACCCTTATGTCCTTGATCAGATGGTTCCATAAATAATAACCCACGATAATTTTGTTGCCGTAATACTTCATAAATTACAATCGCAACACTATTAGAAACATTTAATGCCCTAACACCATCAGTCATAGGAATACGAATACAATGATTCAAATCTTTTTGTAATATTTCTTTAGGTATGCCAGTGGATTCTTTCCCAAAAATAAAGTATAAATTATCATCATTAAAATTACTATAATCAAAGCTACTATGTGGTTTTTTTCCATATCTTGTAAAATAATAATATATTCCTTTATTTTTAGACAAAAAATCATCAAAATTTTCATATACAGCATAATTAAGCTTATCTAAATAATTAACACCTGCTCTTTTCAAATGAGCATCATCCAACATAAAACCTAATGGTTTTATTAAATGCAACTTAGAACCTGTAGCAACACAAGTGCGCATAATATTCCCCGTATTTTGAGGAATTTCTGGTTCAAATAATACAATATGATTCATAACCTCACTCCTAACGAAAAAGAAGATTACTCTCCCTCTTTTTGAATTTTATTTAATTTTATAAATTGTGCTGTATCAGAAATTGTAAGCTTACTATTTTTATCCGCTTGTAAAATGCTGATAATTTTTCCTTCTTGAAAAACAACAAATGCTGGATAATTCTTTTTTAAAGATATTTTATATGGATACTTGGTATTAAAAGTACTTACAAATTCATCTGAATCAACATTACTTAAATTAATATAAATAATAGCACTTTGCAATTCCTCTTTTTGAACTAATTTTTTCAAATCCTTCTCATAATTTCTACATGTTTCATCTGCTGCTGTACACATATAAAAAACCGTAGTAGGATTTTCCATGACATAATGTTCTATTTCTTCTGGTTGAATTTCAAAAAGAGTATCACGAATTACAGGAACTTCTCTCTGATGCGCATCATAAATATGATATAAATTACATAAATATAAAACCAGTGCAATAATAGCAATAAACAAAACTAATAAAATAATATAATTTTTAGTTGGAATTTTCCTTTTTTGATCCTCTTTTTTATCCACTATTTATCACTTCCTATCTAAAACTATTTTATCATAAAAAGAAAGATTTTAATACTATAAAATAAATTATTAATTATTTTTTAAAATATTAATAACTTCATCTTTACTTTCTAAAAAAAACTGATAACGAAAAGAAGCCACTGACTTTAATTGTGAATATTCCTCAAAATTTCTAGCTTCATAATTTAAAATAACTGTACGACCATCTTTATAATAAATAGGAAACTTTCTATGATGTAAATCTTTCAAAGAATAATGATAATTATTTTCTTTTAAATTCAAAATATTTCCTTTAATAATCATGTCTTCAACTAATCCATAACAAATAATCTCAATATTAGGCATACACCCAAATGTTTGTTTAAATTTTTCAACAAAATCCATAATTTCAGAACTAGAAAGTTCTGGAGAAAGAGTAAGTTTAGAAAAACCTAATTGATATAAATAATAAGCCGTATAAATGTTAAAAATATTTAACGTATAGTCTCCAATAACACTACCACAATTAGAAACATCACATATTTCTCTTACTAAATTTCTTGATTTAAACGCTTCACTAATCTGCAGTAATGTACGTGGTAAACAATAATAAACATTATCATGCATCTGGTTTTCTTTAAATAACAACAAATTAGGTGTATAAATTCTACAAAAACCCAATTTTAAGCAAATATCCATTTGTTCATCAGTGTAAACTAAAGCTGTTTTACTTATATCATAATTAAAAGAAAGTTTAGAAAAAGAAACTGCATTTATAATGGGATTATATCTAGGAGCCATTCTCAATGCTAGTAACTGATTTATTAGTTCACGACGAAGTTCATTAATTTCACGAAGTGATATAAAAACATTAGAATCCATTTCTATAACAGTAGACTGACTTACAAAAGGTGTTCCTCCTAACTTTTCCAATTGTATCCTAATACGTTCATCACTAACAGGTGAAGTAATGGATTCTTGTACAATACTTCCAGAAACTGTAATTTTTCTAATACCATCATTGATTTGAACAGTAAAAGCTTCACCTCTATGAGCTTTAACAAAAAATGTAATAGGAATACTCCTTACAGGTAACTCTTTCATCTCCTGCATAAGTACATAATCTAAAGTTTTAGAAACATTTTCTACCTTTTGTAATCCAATTTTATTATCAATACTACATATTTCACCTTTATTAACCTTAGAAACTAGAAAACCATTGCTATTATATAAATAATTAACAATAAACCCTTTTCCACTCTCTAAAAAACGAATACCATCCCCTTGATGCAAATCTCTATCTAATCTAATTTGAATCTTTTTATTATCAACATTAACTACTCTACCTATAGGAAGACCGATATGATTAGGACTAACCACATTTCTAAGTTCTTCAACACTACAATGAAATAAATGACCAAAAGTAAACTCTCGATTAAAAATCGTTTTCAACTTTTCCGTTTCCAAATCTAACCCATTAATATCACCATTAGAATCTATAAGATGACGATACATTTTAGTAACAAATCCAACATATTCTGGACTTTTCATTCTTCCTTCAATTTTAAAACTATAAATATCACTATTCAAAAGTTCTTGAAAATGATAGCTAGTATTCAATTCTTTAGTACTTAATAAATAAGAAGTATCAATTAACTTTTTCTCGTCATAAAATAATTGATAAGGTAATCTACAAGACCCAGCACATTCTCCACGATTTCCACTTCTTCCACCTATCATAGAGATCATAAGACAACAACCAGAATAACAAATGCATAATGCACCATGAACAAAAACTTCTTTCTCTACAGGTACTTTAATATCATTTATTTCTTCCAAAGATAATTCTCTTGAAAACACTACCCTTTTTACTCCCATATCATAAAATAACTTCACAATCTCATAAGAAGAATTATTACATTGTGTAGAAGCATGAATTTCTAAATTAGGATAATGTTTTAATACATAACAAATCATACCAAAATCTTGCATAATAACAGCATCAACACCATGCTTATACAAAAACTCAATCTGATCCAAAAAATACGGAACTTCAAAATCCTTCACTAACGTATTCATCGTAACATAAAACTTAACATCATATAAATGACACAATCTAATAGCTTCAATAATTTCATCATTCGTAAAATTATTAGCAAACTTTCTAGCCCCAAAATTTTGACATGCCCCATAAACAGCATCTGCACCATTAGCAATTGCTTGTTTTAAACAGGCCATATCTCCAACAGGTACTAAAAGTTCATGTTTTTTCATAACATCACCGTCATCATTATAACATAAACAAAACAATTTGAAACATATACTATAGTATGAAAAATGAAAAGTTATTAATCAATCAGACATTCATACAATGGATAATAATAAGTTTTATTTTAATGATAAGTTTTATAAACTACGGAAACAACCTAAAAAAAATTACCAATCAAAATAAAGCTTTACAAAAACTAGGGTGGACAATAACAATAACAACTCTATTATGCATATATATTACAGAACAAACAATTAAAAATAATCAAGAGCGAAGACTAATTAACAGTGTTATAATCTTTGCTAGCACATTTTCATATCTATATTATCTAGCCCAAGAAGACAAATTACCATAAAAAATAACATTAAAAATGATTTGATAAATTTATACATAAAATAAAAGATTCTAATTATGACTACCTTGATAGTTTTTTAATCATTCTGCCATTATTATAGTATACAAATTTGTTTAACCCAATTTGTAATTCATCAATTTTTTAAGATAATCGCTCATATCAAAATTTGATAAATTAACCATTGAGTATTTCTATTAAAGGATTATAAGTACTTAGAATTATATTTATTTTGGCAATTTTTATATTATACATATCACTTTTATACATTTTACCTCGCTCTATATTTAACATTATATCTTTTAGTTTTTAATCACAATTATTTAATAGATTTAAATTATTTTCTATAAAATCATTATCTAAAAATTTACCAATACATAATATTAATATTTTTATACTATAATTGATTAATGAAAAAAACTTTTGTTTTCCATCACACTCAAACTTTACTTACATGATATCAACATATAAATATCATCTATATCAATATTCTTTACTATATTTTGATATTTTTTTACCTAAAATAATTCTTTTAGATTTCTTATCAATTAAAACCATTTTAACTGCCTTAATTTTTGTCATTTTTTTCAACTATTTATCTTAATTTTAATATAAAAAAATCCACACGCTTTCCATTTCGTGTAGATTTCCTTTAAAGCAGTTCTTTAGCCCCTTCTTTATTGATAATTATCTGCTTTAACCTCCATAAAACTTTGTGGATGAGCACATACAGGACAAACTTTAAGAGCTTCTTTTCCAGTATAAACATAACCACAATTACGACATACCCAAATCTTGTCTCCATCCTTTTTAAATACTCTATCATCTTTAATATTACGAAGTAATGTTAGATATCTTTCTTCATGCTCTTTCTCAATCTCCCCAACTTTTTCAAAAAGCATAGCAAGTCTCGTAAAACCTTCTTCTCTTGCTGTTTCAGCAAAGTTTTTATACATATCTGTCCACTCATAATTCTCACCAGCAGCAGCATCTTCTAAATTAGTGGCTGTATCAGGAATTTCTCCACCATGTAATTCTTTAAACCATAGCTTAGCATGCTCTTTTTCATTATTAGCAGTCTCTTCAAATATAGCAGCTAATTGTTCATACCCATCTTTACGTGCTTTACTAGCATAATAAGTATACTTATTTCTAGCTTGACTTTCTCCTGCAAAAGCAGTCATTAAATTTTGTTCAGTTTTACTTCCTTTTAATTCCATTCAAAATACCTTCTTTCATATAAATTATATTAAAGAATACACTTTAACACTTACCATCTGTAGCATACCACAAATTACAAAGTATCGCAATGATTCTTCATAATTATTATTAATCAATAGCATTTATCCATACACTCTTCACAAATTCCTTCAAAAAGAACATAAGTATTAGATATTATAAAACAGGAGCTTTTTCTTACAGCCTTAATTAAATTATTAGTATTAACCCCGTATAAATCAAACAATCTATGGCAACTATTACACATAAAATGAGAATGATTTCTACAATCACCATCATAGTGGGTTACACCATCCTTAGTTAACACCTTCTGAATTTTTCCTTCCTCTACTAATTTAGAAACATTTCGATAAACTGTAGCTTGACCAATAGAAGCATCCTTATGCAAAACAGCTTGATACAGTTCTAAAATTGTAGGATGAGTTTTTAACTCACACAAAGTTTTTAATACTATTTCTTTTTGTCTTGTATTACGTGTATTCATAATTCACCTTTAATGATAATAATTATCAATAACATTATAATAGATTTACTTATATATGTCAACAAAAATAACAAAAATAAAATAAAATCATAAATTATACTAGGTGATTTTATGAAAACAAAACATAACCTATTTTGCAGATGCAATTATTGCAAACAAAAAAGAAGAAATAACATATTCTATCTTTTAGGTATAGTAGCAACTTTAATTATTGTTTTCTACCAAATAATACTATTAATTTTTATTACTACAAGATTAAATGCTATCATTTTACTCGCTGAATTCTTCTTGATTTGCTTTTTGATTTTTCTGATCCTGTTCTAAAATAAATTTTTTTACTTTCATTGCATAAGAAACCCTATTTTGAACTAACACTGTATTTTCATAATAATTAGAAGTAAATTCTATCTTCTGATCTAACAATATAAGACAAAAAAATAAATACTTCTCATCATCAGAAAAAGGATATTTACTTTGATAAATTTGAAATAAAGACTGCATTTCTAATATAAGAGAATTTTTTTTATAAAAATATAAAAAATCATAACTAACGTACCCACGATAAGAATCATCCCACTCCATAAAGTAAGGATTATTACCATCAATAAAAGTATCTAAACAAGGTTTTCCATGTAAAAAAACTATACGTTCTTTACTAGCTTGTTTCTTATTTTGATACCATAACTCTAAATAATGTCTACTTTGTTCTAAATTTTGATAAAATAAACTACTATTACGAATAAATAAATATTCATCTGGTGACATATAAATATGAGATTCTATATTTTCTACTAACTTTTCATAAAATTGAAATAAGATATCAAGCTGATTTAAAATATCTTCATATAATTTTTTCACATTATCTAAAACAACTTCTTGATAAGTTGTTGTTTTTACATGAAGCAAACTAAGAATATGAACTAAATCAATCGCTTTATCATGAATATTAGTATCATCTTCAACATAACGATAAATTTCATAAGAATTTCTATTTACTATCTCAACAGGTAAAAAGAAAGGAAATTTTTTCATTTCTAAATAGTGAAAGATTTTTTTCTTATCACGACTTTTAGGAACAATAAAAAACTTTCCCTCATCAGTTTCTATTACTTTCTTTCCACGAACATAAAAACAATTATGAAAATATGAGCTATTCATGTTGAGTTGGAATAATGATTTTTGTACCAATCATCAAATTATCTAAATCATTATAATCTTCTAATTCTTCACGATGAACATTATACTTTGTCATAATAGTATCAATAGTATCATTTTCTCGAATAATATAAACAGAATAAGTTGCAAAACTCTCATCACTATCCTTAAATGAAGAGAATAAAGATCCAACAGCATGTTCCTCTACCTTTTCACTACTCTCAACAACCTCTGTTTTCACTTCATTTTTTTCCAAAGAATGATCATCAATCATCAAATGTTCCTCTAATTCTTGTTTACTTGATAAATCCAATAAATTAGACTCAATTCTCATATCACTTATTTCCTCTTTTGGCTTATTCTCTAAATCATTTTCCATTTCATCTTTAACATCAATTTTTTCAACTCCTTCTATTACCAAATCAATATGACAATTCAAAATATCATCATCAGCATCTACTTGATAATGAAAATCATCAACATAAACATTACGAGTATCTTCTTCCAACTTTTCACTTAACGCAATCTCTACAGGTAAAGAAAACAAAAAATCATCTTCCAACCTTGAAGCAGCTGTCAACTTATATTTTCCAGATATAATTAACTCTCCTGATACATCACCATCATCAGAAAATTTTAAATCAGGATCTAAAGAAATTGAAGTTACTTCCCCTATCATAGTTTTAAATTCTAATTTTTTATCAAACGAAATAACTTTTCGCATTTTATCCCTCCTACCAGAGTATATGAAAAATAAAAATGAATATGAAAAAAGAGTCAAATAATTAACTCTTTTTTACTTTTTGAATAGCTTTCTTCGTTCTTATTGCATATCGATAATCTTTCCCCATCTTTCTATAAAACGAAACCTTACAACAAGAATCTAAAAAAGAAAGAGTATTAGAATAAAAATCACTATCTTGAAAACATTCAGGACAAATATAGGTAAAGTAATTCAAACTGGACAAGACATCAAATGTAGATAAATATTGTTTTCCATCTTTAATTCCTGTAAATGCAACAAAATCATTAATATTAACTTCAATAAGCTTATCAATAGTATCAATTTGTCTTTTACGATATTCTTCTTGAAATAATAAATAATTAATAATTCTACTTTGCTTAATGTAATCTGACATACAAGACAGATCATTAACCCCTATTATAACTTCGTTAGAAAGTTCAGAAATTGCTTTTTCATAAAAGGAAAAGCGATTACTATTAACAACATCAGAGATTTTTTTCAAAAAAATATCATCTAATAATAAAAATACTGGTTCTTCTCTAAATAACACACTACAATCATAAAGAAAAGACTGAAAGAAATTAAAATCAGAAACAAGTTCACATAATTGTTGAACAGAACATGTAGCCAAATAATTTTTTAAATATAAACTAGAAACCCAGTCATCTACAATCTTCTTATTTTTACTTTCCATCATGCTCTTTATTACTTCCAAATAATTGCTTATAAACATCAAGGTAATTTTCTACAAAAGTGAATTTAATATCTTTTTTTACTTCCTCCGGAATAACTTCTAAATCAGCTTTGTTTTCCTTAGGTAAAAATATTTTTCTAATTCCTGCCCTATGAGATCCTATTACTTTCTCACGAAGACCTCCTATAGGAAGAATTCGTCCACGTAAAGTAATCTCTCCTGTCATAGAAATATCATTAGCTATCGCCTGATTTTTAAATAGACTAATCATAGCTGTTGTAATAGCAATACCAGCAGATGGACCATCCTTATTAACTGCTCCCTCTGGAAAATGAAGATGAATATCATTTTCCGAAACCATCTTAATAGGAATTAAAAAATCATGGGCTTTAGCTTTTATATAACTAAAAGCAATTTGACAAGATTCCTGCATAACATCCCCCAAAGAACCAGTAAGAATAAGTTCACCCTTACCAGGAAACATAGTCACTTCGATTGGCAAAATATCTCCACCAAAAACAGTATATGCCATACCATTTACAACTCCTATTTCTGCCTTTTTCCCAGTCTTTTCATAACTATATTTCCTCTTACCTAAAAATTTTTCCAAATCTTTCGCTGTAATATGATAAAATATCTGTTCTTTTTCTAATAATATTTTTTTTACGACCTTTCTAAATAATGTCGCAATAGTTCTATCTAAATCACGAACTCCAGCTTCCTTCGTATAATACCGAATCATATCCATGATTGCTGAATCATCCAATTGAATTTGTAAAGACGTTAAACCGTGCTCATCCATAGCTCTTGGAATTAAATGATTTTTAGCAATATCAACTTTTTCGTATTCTGTATAACTAGTAAGTTCAATAATTTCCAAACGATCACGAAGCTCATAAGGAATTTGATCAATATAATTAGCAGTAGCAATAAATAACACCTTTGATAAATCAAATTCTTCCTCAATGTAATGATCAGAAAATTTATCATTCTGTTCAGGATCTAACACTTCAAGTAAACTACTTGCAGGATCTCCTTTTATATCTTTTGTCATCTTATCAATCTCATCAATAATAAAAACAGGATTAGCAGTCCCCGCTTTACGAATTCCTTGAATAATTCTACCCGGATTTGCACCTACATAAGTACGACGATGACCAACAATTTCAGCTTCATCATTAATACCACCAACACTAATTTTTGCCACTTTTCTGCCAAGACTAAATGCAATACTTAGTGCAAGCGAAGTCTTACCAACTCCAGGAGGACCAACTAAACATAGAATAGGACTACGCAAATTATTAGTATTTTGTTTAACAGCAAGATATTCTAAAATACGTGCTTTTACTTCATCTAAAGCATGATGACTAGAATTTAAAACAGATTCTACCTTAGTTAAATCACTAATATCCTTTGTGTAAATATTCCAAGGTAAATGAAACATCCAATCTAAATAATCTCGAATCATACCAATTTCAGGTGAGTGACTACTGCTAGCCTCATATCTAGAAATCTCATTTCTAATTTTTTCTTTTACTTTATAATTACATTTTAATTTAGAAAGTTTTTTCTTTAAACTTTCTACTTCATCTTCCTTACTATTAATATCTCCTAATTCACGTTTTATAGCACGAAGCTTTTCTCTTAGAAAATATTCTTTTTGGCTTTCTTCTATTTCTTGCTCTACTTCATTTTCTATTTTCCGCTCGAGCTCTAAAAATTTTACTTCTTCATTCATATCTTCAATAATAAGATGAGCTCTTTCAATAGGAGAAATAGTAAGTACATATTTTTTCTTTTTTGCATAATCAACAGGCAAAAAAGAACCAACTAGATCACAAAGTTCATCAAGCGTATCAGCAGAATCCAACTGGCTAACAACAGCATTACTCATATAAGGTGCTTTTTCAATATAACGATTTAAAGATTTCATAAGCAAAGTAAAATAGTTTTTTTCATCACTTGTAGAAATACAAGAAATTTCTTTCACATCAACATGATAAAAACCATTATCATAAAAATAATTACTGACTGAAACTCGACGTATACCTTGAATAACCACTCTTGTTTTCCCATTTGGAACAGTTAATTTTAATTTTAACTGCCCTAAAATACCATAGCTAGGTAAAGAAGTAACATCCTCCACATAATTCGAATCTATAGGATTTACAATAACCAAATATTTATCATCCGTACTGTCAGTATAATCAATACTAGCTTTTTGAAAAGTATCATCATATTCGATTCTTACTTCATTATTTGGAAAGACTACCACATCATTCAAAACTAAAACTGCTAGTTTTTTATTATTCATAGATAGTCCACCTCCAAATTTTAAATACTGCTTACTATTATATAATAAAAGTATTTTGACATCAAGAAATTACCATAAATTTTCAAAATTTGGTAAAAAGTAGTAGTTTATTGAAATAAAAATTATAGTTCAACAACAGTTAAATTATATACTTAATTTATCTTTTATATTTTAATCAATACTTAAAGTTTTAAATAATATTAATACACAAGTAATTTTATATATTTTTTTAACAGCTTAATAATCATTTTAGTTAAAATATATGTACATTATCTTCTTTAACTAACTTTTTTATAATACAAATTATCAACAACAATTATGAATATTATTCTTTCAAAATTTTCAATTATTAAATATATTCAATAGATTTTTTTCTTATTTTTATTTTGACTAACTAACACAAACAATCGCTATATATTCAAAATATTGTATTTATTCAATAAATTATATTTAATTTCATAAAATATCTATAATTAAAATTATATAAGTAAAAAAATCCTTCCTATTTTTAACTAATTACAATTATTTTTCCTTAATAATCTTATTATTTAACATAACAACTAATGATATTCCTTCATTATTCTATTATTCATCTTCAACTTTTAATTCATATTTAATGAATTCCATATCTATTATTATTTTAACTATAACATTCAAACAACCAACACTAAAATTCTTTTTAATTAATAACATTTTGATTTCTTAATTTTTCTAAAAAACCACTTCAAAATTAAGCCTCTAGAAATTATAAATTTTGGTAAATTTCTATCATTTCCTTTATCAATTTTTTATTATAACAAAAAATGTAGACACTTTTTATGTCCACACTTACCTTAATCCATGAATTTTAGACTACCACTTTTTTACTTATTAACTTCTTTTAATAATTCAATAGTTTTTCTCATTTCTAAATCATATTGAACCATATCAATTCCACCAAATTGTTGTAAAAATTCGTCTTTTTGCATTTGATATTTATTAGCTAATTCTTCTGCTTCTTTTTCTGCCTCTTCTAAAGACACTTCTATTTTTTCTAAATTCATTATTTCTTCTAACATCAAACGATATAAAACATTTGAATAAGCTTCTTTTTCTAATTGATTTCTTAAATCGCCTTCACTAGATTGAGTAAATTGATAATATAAATCTAAAGAGATTCCTTGCATTTTCATTTGTTGCTCAAAACGTTTCATTAAACGATTTACTTCTTCTTCGACCATTTCCTCAGGAATATCCACTTCAACATTGTTAGAAACACCTTCTAAAATAGCATCAATATATTTATTTTCTACATCCATCTCTTTTTGTGCTAAAATGGATTTTTTAATTTCCTCTTTTAAAGTTTCTTCAGAGTTAACTCCTTCCATTCCTAAATCTTCAAAGAAATCCTCATCTAAATCTCTATTTTGTTTTTCTTTAATTTCATGAACTTTTACCTTAAATATAACCTTAGAACCAGCTAAATCTTTTGCTCCATAATCCTCTGGAAAAGTAACTTCAATATCTTTTTCCTCTCCAGCTTTCATACCAACAACTTGTTCTTCAAATCCAGGAATAAAAGTATGAGAACCAATTTCTAATGAATAATTTTCACCTTTTCCACCATCAAAAGCAACACCATCTTTAAATCCTTCAAAATCAATAACTGCTGTATTACCTTCTTCTACAGTTCCTTCTTCTTTTGTAACAAGTTCAGTATATTTTTCTAATAAATGTCCAAGTTCATGATTTATTTCTTCTTCACTAACCTCAACTTTTTCAGGTTTAATATTTAGTCCCTTATACTTTTTAACTTTTATTTCTGGCTTAGTAATAATTTTAAAAGTAAATTCAACTCCATCTTCACTTAAACTTTTTAAATCAACAGCAGGTTGAACAACAGGAACTAACTTAGATTCTTCCATCGCTTTCATATAAGCATCTTGTAATACACTGTCAGCTGCATCAATAAATAAAGATTCTTTACCAAAATGTTTTTCATAAATGTCTCTTGGTACTTTACCTTTTCTAAAACCATCCACCTTAGCAGTCTTTTGCTTTTTCTTAAAAGAACTATCAAGTGCTTTAGACCAAATTTCACCATCTATTTTAATAACTACTTCATGAACGTTTTTCATTTTATCTTTTTTTACTTCCTTTGATACATTTTTCTTTATTTCTTTCTTATTTTCTGTTTCTTTTTCTTTTGCCATTTATATCCCTCCAACGCCTTATATTATACCTTACAAATTAATTTAACACAACACTTTAAGTTAAAATTACAAAAAACAAAGAATAGCAGAAAATAAAAACAATAACATAATTAAAAAAAAAATATAAAAGATATATCCTATATAATGTTTATTTTCGAAAATTTCTAATATCTACGAAATAAAAAAATATCATATATAAACAAAAACGACACTCTTTTTTAAAATTAAAAAAATTTTTTTATTATATAACTAAGAAACGATACAAAAACTATTTTTAACATATCATAATAAACAGTAATAACATAAAAACATACTAAAAAGAGCTTCTTTTGTAAATTAAAATGTGCTAAAATAAAAAAGAAAGAAAGTGGTAAAATGAAAAAAACAATCTTAACCGGTCTAAGACCAACAGGGAACCTACATTTAGGACACCTTTTTGGAGCAGGACATAACTATATAAAATTACAAAACGATTATGATTTCTACCTAGAGATTGCCGATGTTCAAGCCTTAACTGATAATTTTAACAATCCAGACAAAATAAGAAAAAACGTAATAGAAATTACAATCGACTTATTATCTATAGGACTAGATCCAACAAAAGTAAATTTCTTTATTCAATCAAAAATACCAGAAATATCCGAACTTACTGTTTACTACTCAAACTTAGTTACAGTAGCAAGGCTTGAAAGAAATCCAACTGTAAAAGCAGAAATCTCTCAAAAAAAAGAACTATTTGGTAATGATGGGGAATCAATTACTTATGGTTTTTTAGGATACCCAGTATCTCAAGCAGCAGATATCACAGCTTTTAATGGAGAAGTAGTTCCAGTTGGTGAAGATCAACTTCCACTACTAGAACAATGTCGTGAAATTGTTAGAAAATTCAATTTTATATACGGAGAAACACTAAAAGAACCACAGGCAATACTAAGTGAAACAAAAAGAGTTAAAGGTCTAGACGGAAATGATAAAATGGGTAAGAGTTTAGGAAATGCTATTTTTCTAAATGATGATGACGAAACTATTAAGAAAAAAATTATGGGAGCAATAACAGATCCAGCTAAAATAAAAAAAGACGATAAAGCAAATCCTGATATTTGTATGGTATATTACTATCATAATTTGATAAATAAAAAAGAAAATACCAAAAATATTTGCAACGAATGTAAAAAAGGTGCCCGTGGATGTGTTCAATGTAAAAAAGAACTTATCGAAGCAATAAATACTTTCTTAACTCCTATTAGAGAAAAAAGAAAATATTATGAAAACAATCCTGAAATAGTAAAAAAAATATTAGATACAGGAACAAAAAAAGCTAAAGAAAAAGCTGAAGAACAAATGAAAAAAATAAAATCTGCTATGAAAATAAACTACTAAAAAAGCATCAAAAAGATGCTCTTTTATTTTTTGGAATAACTCAAACGAATAATATCATATAATTTTTGATACCGACAATCAAAATGCTGTGATAAATCTTCAATTAACTTTTGATATTTTATTTCGAAAGCTAAATCATCTTTACCAAATACCTCTTCATACAAATAATTAAACATATCTATATCTTTATCTTCTGAAAAAGAAGAAAATTCAGATAATAAATATCTCTTTTGAAATTCTTCTTTTCTAGTCAAAAAAGAAGTCTCATAATTATCACTCAAAACTTTATAAGAAATATGTACTTCTTCTACTCCCTTAGCACTTTGAATAACTTCTTCTTCTTCATCAAGTAATAAACAACTTTTAGAAATAATTTCACCATTTCCAGAAAACTCAACAGCAATTACTCTATTTAAATCACAAAATAAACAACTATAAAAAATTGATTTTCTTTTTTTATATAGCAATGTTTTTCCCTTAATTAATTCTAAAAATTTAGAATCAATTTTTATATTAGAAAAACAAAAATGATCAATATCAACACTAGGAACAACAAACATAGGTATTCTTTTAATATGTTCCAAAACATCATCTTTACTCCACTCAAAAAACTCTACTAATCGATTACCATCTTGATAATTAAGTAATAAATCATAAATATATATCATGCTTTTTCTCCTTTCTAATAATACCAAAACAAATAAAAATAAAACCTATTAAAAATGAGTAACATTCCCATCTACAAAATAAAAACATTAAATATTCAAAAAAACTATATCCAAAAACAAACAAATTAAAATACAAAATAAAAAAAGAAATACCAATACTCATAAAAAAAATACCTAAAATAAAATAAATTAAATCTTTCATATTTAACTCTATGAAACAACTATTTTTAGTATACAAATAAATTTTAAAAATATACAAAAAACCAACTATATAAATTAATTAAAACATCTAAAACAACTTAAGTAATTTAAATAAAATAAATAATATTATGATTAAAATTAAGTATATAAAATTTATTGTAATTAAACTCTCGATAAATATTTTTAATTTCTCGCTCAGATTTTTATTGATACAAAATCATAAACTTTCTGTTTTAAGAACATAAATAATTATAATATCTTTGATACTTCTAAATAACAAAACAAAAATATAATTAAATCATACCTCCTCCATATACTCATATAAAAAAAGACATGAAATTAATCTTTCATATCTTCAATTTTTTCAACTTCTACTTTATTAATACTATCAAACTTTCTAGAAATTTTTTCTGTCGTAATAGAAACATTTTCAACATCTTTATTAACCGTTTGAATACTACGAGCTAATTTATCCCATCTTTCTTTATAACGAGCAAACTCTAAACCCAATTTATTCAATTGTTCATGAATAACAGATGTATATTTATCTCTTTCTATATTCTTTATAATCATTTCTACAACAGTTAAAGTAGAAATCAAAGTAGTCGGACTGGTAATCCAAACTCTTTTTCTATAAGCATATTCAATTATATCTGGATGATAAGCATTAATTTCGGCAAAAATTGCCTCCGCTGGTAAGAAAAGAATTGCTTGATCCGCTGTTTCTCCAGAAATAATATACTTATTACTAATAGCATCAATATGCTTTCTCATATCTTGTTTAAACATTTTCTCATAATTTTCTCTCATATCAATAGATAACTTCTTATCAACCATCATTTGATAATGCTCTAACGGAAACTTAGAATCAATTGCAATTGTACCTAATGGTTCTGGTGCGAATAAGACACAATCTGCTATTACACCAGTACTCAATGTATATTGTAATCTATAAATAGAATCATTCTTCTCACCAAAAACACTAGATAAAATATGTTTCAAATTAACTTCCCCAAAAATACCACGAGTTTTTTTATCTGTTAAAATACTTTGTAGACTAACAATATCTGTAGATAACATTTCGATTTTTTTCTGTGCTTCATCTATCTTAGATAAACGTTCGATAACATTCATAAATGTTTTATTTGTTTTCTCAAAATTTTGATCAAGCCTTTCGTTAACTTTTTCATTAACTGCAAGCAAACGTTTTTCTACTTGCTCATTCAACTTTGTAAAATCATTATTTAAACTATGAGATAAATCATTCTTAAAATCCCCCATTTCCTTCATCATATTAACTTCAAGTCTTCCTAATCTCTCAGTGATATTACTTTCATTAATATTTTTAAAAAGAGAAATAATTACTAAAACTAATATAACAATTAATATACCTATAACAATATAATCCATTGACAATCCCTCCAACTAATCTAAATCTAATTTTTTACTAACAATCTTTGAAATAAAATATGCAATAACAAGCATTAAAGAAATAATAATAATCGTATTAATATCAGTCATACTTTCAATAAAACTTTTACTAACATATCCCCAAAAAATAATCATGAAAATCTTTCCTATGATAATTGCCAAAATAAATTTTTTATAACTCATTCTAGCAATACCACAAACAATATTTATTACAAAAGCAGGAGTAAATGGCAAAGCAACAATTAATACCAAATTAGGAAAAGAAACATTACGAAATTTAATGATAGACTTTTCAACTTTTTTTAATGTTTTTTCAGAAAGAATTCTATACAAAAATTTATTTGACAAAAAAGAAAAAAATAGAAAAGATAGAAAACAACCTAAACAAGTTGCCAACCAAGATAAAAAAATACCTACAATATCACCAAAAGCATTTACATTTAAAGCTACAAAAACACCTAATGGTAAAATAGGTATAAAAGATTCTAAAAGAACTAATGAAAAACCAAATAAAAAACCACCACGACTAATAAAATTAGTACAAAACTCAATAAATGATTGAACCATTTCCATGAGCATCACCCATTATTATTATAGTATAAAACTAATCTCTTAACAAGTAATTCTGATAACCACCAACAATAGAAAACACATGGTATCCTTGCATTCTCAAACGTTTACATAAATCATCGCTAATATAACCAACATCACAATACAAATAATAAGTATCCTGATAATTTAAATAAGTATTAGTATGATATAAAAGTTCAGAACTTAAAATATTCTTAGCACCAGGAACATGCCCTGCAAGAAAACTCTCTTTATCTCTAATATCTATTAAAATGCCTTTATCAGTCATAGTAAAAAAATCAGAAAAAGTAATTTTCATATATATCACCCAATATAAATTATGAAAAAAAAGAATCTACTACCATAATAGACTCCTATTTTATTTTATATGGTTTTTCTAAAGTTCCCTTTCCACTTTTAAATAATGCATTATTATTTAACATAATAACTACTCTCGGATGCTTATAACTAGATGTAGTTACAACTTCGACAACACCACTAGAACTAACTCCATAAGCTTCATTTGTACTACCATTAACAGCAGTAACTAACCACCACTCATATGGTGCAACTAAATAATTATAATTTTGACATGAATAATCGACAGCTGTTTTACAATTTGAATCAATACTCGCCATAATAAAATCAGAAACTGTAAGTAATCCTACTCTTTGATTTTTCAACACTTCACTACACTCAACAGAATTATCTTTTGTTGTATCTGAAATAGATCTTTTCCCAATACACAAATCAAACAAAACCATCTTACTTCGATCATTATCGCTTAAAATCGTCTGATACTCATCATTAGTGTTATAAACTTCTAAAATAGAATCTTTAATTCGGCTAGCAGCAAAATTATTAATACCAATATTATATCCTATTTGAGAATTATATCGATTATCCCATGGAACAGACAAAGATATATCTTCATCTAAGGTTAACATAAATTGACCATTAGAAGTTACTTTCACAATTCTCCATAAAGCGTTATCTAATTGTAAATAATTATTAACATCCTCACCACGATAAATATAAGTATCACCTACTTTATATAATCCATATCCTTGAGTTACTACATTATTAGTAATCATTTCCTTTAATGTCCGAGTAGTATAATCCTTACCACAATCTAACATTGGACTATATAAAAATTCGTCTCCACTCATTTGTACAACAACTTTTCCAGAACAAGATACACCTTCCCCAGTATATTCAGTCATATCTTTCATATATCCCGAAGACGCTAAAGTATCAACATCAATTTCAATACGTTGCATCTCTGTAGCAGGTAAACGCTTAGGATGAGCTTTAAAATAAGATTCAGCAGCATTAACCATAATTCTTTCAATACCATCATAAGTATACGTTTTATGTGAAAAAAGACTCAAAACCACTGCAATTAAAACTACTCCAACAATAATCACCACACCAAAAATAAGCAATCTCTTTTTTAACTCATCACTAGATCCATGAGATTTATTTTGTATTTTCTTTTCTTTATTTTCATCAGTATTAATGTTATTATAACTGCCAACATTAAAATTTGTACCCATAAATATACCTCCTAATTATCAAAAAAGTCATCAAAGAACTCATCATCATCATCATCATCATCTATTACCAAATTATCGGTAACACTTGTAGCTTTTTCTTTCTCTTCTTTACTTTCTTGTTCTTTAATATCAGATTTTAAAGATGTAGTTTCATTTTCACCAAATCTTTGCTCAACCTGAGAAGATTCAATCTTAGGAGAACCAACCTTCGCTTTAGCCTCATTTTGTCTTTCCTCTTCTTCAAGGGCAGCAATTTTAGCATCAATTTTTTTCATTAATTCATCTACATCAAAACCAAGACCATCATCTTTTTCCTGTGTTAAATTAGAAGATGTTGATGGGACAACCGAAGGCGTTGTAGGAATATCCATTTTAGTTTTAGGAAACAAATTATTATTAGAATTCGTAGTACCACCTGAACTATTTCCTAAAGCAGCAAAAGGATTCATAGCACCAGGACGAAAACCTTGCATATCACCTACCATAGTAGAAGAAAATGGATTTCTAGCACTAGCAATAGGTTGGATACCAGCCCCGAATAAACCACCTTCGCTACCTGAATTTTGATTCTCCGCAGCATTCATCATTTCAAGCAGCTTTTTCTTTTTTTCAGATTTAACAAACTCCTTAATATCAAAAGTATGTACAGGAAGCTTTTCACGAATAGGATAAGTAGCTTTAGGATAATTCTTTCCCCAATCCAACTTAAAATATGGCGTAAACTTTGTTTTAAATGGTTGTTTTCTCATACGAAGAATAATAACCTCAAATTGTTTCATACGCTGCAAATCAGAAACAGTGACAAGTGGTGTAGAAGCAGTCTTTTCATCCTTTTTAGATTTTACTTCACCACACATTTTAGAAATCTCTTCCAAAGCCTTTAATTCAGTAGTAATCAAATAAATAATATTACCACAGTTACCACGAATTGTTTCCGCATTTTCCTTACCATAAACCTGATCAAGCTGAGCAAAATTTTGAATAATCATAGTAAAACGAATGGCTCTAGAACGAGCAGCAGTAATCATAGTAGTAACATCCTTCAAAGGCGGCATATTAGCAAACTCATCAAGTAAAAAATTAGTACGAATAGGAAGTTTACCACCATGCTTTTGTGCAACACCTATCAAAGTCTCATAAATCTGTTTTAACAAAATTGTAACTAAAGAATGATAAGTTTTCTTTTCATCTTGAATAACGATAAACACGGCAGTCGGTTTTTGACCAATGCTTTCTAGATCTATATCACTATGAGATAACATTTCACTTAAGTTATCACGAGATGCAAATAATTTAACTTTCTGTTTAAATACTGATAAAATAGAACCTTTAGTTTCAGAAGGAGCCATAATAGTACTAGAAGCATTAATAGACGCAGCACTAGCTGGATCCTTTGCAGAAAAATATTCTTTAATATAAGTGCTACCACCGAATTTCTCTTCACCGACAGTAGTAACTAAAGAAATACTGTTAATATTAATTTCTTCCTCTTTAGCATCTTCAAACAAACCTAATGCAACACCAGAAAAATAATCTGCAGATGTTTTTTCCCAAAAAGGATCAGCATTTTGATTAGATTCATCATACAAAATATTCAAAGCCAAGTCATCTAAAAGCTCTATAGCCTTATCTTGATTTCCTGATTTATACATCTGATAAGGCAAAGACATAGGATTCCATGCATTACCATTTTGTGGATCACGAAAATTTAAAAGTAATATCTGATAACCACGAGATCGCAACATATTACCAGTTTTTTCATAAATTTCACCCTTAGGATCAGTAATAATCATAGATTCCTTAGCTTTGGCTAGACTATGAACAAGTGGTAAAATAACCGTCTGAGTCTTACCAGAACCAGTAGCACCAATCACTAAAGAATGATATTCGCTATTATCAACCCACATCTCATTATCATTCAAAATAAGTGGGACTCCAGCTGAGGAAGAATCCTCTTGTTTAATTTCAACTCTTTCTAACTCAGCCTTAATCTCCTTATCTTTAGCCCACCTAGAATAACCCTTATCTTTTTTATCAGTAGCTATCCCAAAACCTTTTTCACGTTCAAAAAAATAAGAACTAACACTAACAAGCAATCCACCTAAAGCTAAAAAATAAAATACTAAAGTAGCAGTCACATATTTAGGACCAAAAGCAGGAAATGGATTAAGCCCAACTAAATATCCTTCCGTGGCAAAAGAAGATAAATTTAAAACACCAATACATACAATATATAATAAAAATATTGCAAATAAAACAAACATCAAAATATCTTCTGGATCTGCTCTAAATTTAAATTTCATTCAATTACTCCCTTTCGCCAAATATTATAACATCAAAACTTCATATCGTCATTATTTATTGATTAGAAATTTTAATTTTAAACATATTATCATCAAACTCATATAGCATAGTAAGTGGAGTTTGATTACTATATTTTGCACAAGTTAAAATTAATTCATAATTTTGATCATTATCAACATCTGCAACTGTATATAAATTAGGCTTACATCCATTAACCCCTTCATTAATATCTACATCTTCATATAACATATAAATTTGATTATCATCTACCATAAATACAAAAGAAAAATATTTATCAGGGAAAAAATCAATAGCAAAAACATTACTAACAACATAAAATTGCTCCATAACACCATCTTTATCAAAATCTACATTTGAAACATGAGCCAATGTAAAATCAGAATTAATATCAAGATCATGTTCTACTAAAACTTTATTAACATAACTATAATCTTTAATGTCAGTAGTAGAAAAATTTACAATATCCATATCAAAATCAGCTTTATAAGCAAATAAATTTCCTTGATAAGAAACAGCATTTTTATTATTATCAAATAAATACCATTGATCGTCTTTCCAAACTAAATACTTACCAAAATATTGATTATCCACATATATTTTAAATTTTTGCCAATTTAAATTAGAGAGTAAAGATGGTTTTGTAATATTCATCCAAGACTGTGATGAATAATTCCAAACAGCAGAAGTACCTACTAACAACGTAGTAGTTGTTTTTCTTTTTCTAGTTTCACTAACACCAAAAACCAAATACATTATACTACCATAAATAAGCACAATAACAATAATAATAATATATTTTAATTTTCCCTTTTTCATAATTTTCTCCTATACCACTTTGAAATATGCATATTGACTAGTATTAACCCAATCATACTGTTGCCACATACTAGTAGATTGACTAGCTGGATCCATCATCAATATTGTACTTCCATTAATACCATCAATAGCTACCCAGTGTTGACCAGTATTACCTTTTACTTCAGCAACTACGTAATAACCTTGATCAAGTAAACCTTGAAGTGTAGATAATTTTTGCTGTTGAGATTGTCCTGAAACATAAGCTTTACTTACAAACTGAAAATTTGGTGCAACATTACTTACAGAACCCCAAACAAAATTAGCTCCTTGGAATCCTCCAACCTGATTTAATTTTTGAACAAAAGTACCTGGATTAAAATCACCATCAACATTAACTGCTACTCCACTTTTAGCAATTAACATAGAAATAGAAGTAACTAGACAACCAACTCCGCCAATAGTAGAACTTGTATTACCTATAGTAATATTAGCCCATGCAGGATCTGCCTGTTTCCATCCTGCATATGGACCTGTACTTCCAGTACTATTACAACCACTACCAGAACCAGTATTA
Organism: uncultured Bacilli bacterium; assembly: GCA_944332635.1. Lineage (GTDB taxonomy): Bacteria > Bacillota_I > Bacilli_A > RF39 > UBA660 > Faecimonas. The sequence goes on along the minus strand of CALVKI010000007.1, from coordinate 27,601 downwards.
CAACTCATTTTATCAATATCCGTTGCCCCATAATTTCTACTTCCCGAATTATAAACTTGCAATAATATTTGCTTATAATTAAGACCTTGATTAGCAAGATCCATAAACTTATTTTGTTCAGTAGCAAGATATCCTGTAGAAATAATATATCCCTGATCATTAACTAAAACTTCCCCCATAGTTTCATTAGCAAGAGTTCTCATTTTATGATCAGAAGGCAATGGATCTTTTAATCTGACTGCATAACCAGTTCCACTACGTACAGTACCATACTGATCTCCATCATTCATAGCCGAACATCCTAAATTAGGATTACAATATACTTGATCAGCAACACAAGCAGACATTTGTAAAATCCATTGACCATTAGATTCTTGTTCTAATTTTTTTCCAAGAGCATTTCCCATTGCTGTAGGTCTTGCCAAAGCAAAACTCCTTGCAGCAACCATTTGAGCTTTAATTGCTTCATCTGGAGCGGAAGGACCAATTTCTTGATAAGCCACACCCAACACATACTGTTCAAACGGAACTAGCTCTTCTCCTTCAAGTGGTTCACCCCAAGTACCGCCACCAAACTGACCAGAACATTGCATCAAACGAACCTTCAAATCAGTAATAGACAAAGACTTAGCAACATTTCCACGACCTTCAATATAAAAACCTTTAATTTCATAAATGCAAGAACCTAAACTAGCACAATTAGAAGCTGTTGCACCAATTAAACTGAAATAATTGTCATAATAATCAAAAACCTCATCTGCCATATTTTCATATGTTTGCTGACTTTTATTAGGTAAATACTTAGGAAAAATAACATTAATCAAATTTTGTTTAAATACTTCTTTGCTAAAACTATTTCCAGAAAACATAGCATTAGCAAATTCAGTAATAACTTGTGTAGTCATATCATTATAAGATAATTTAGCACCACGCTGATTTAAAACACTATAAATAGCAGAAATATAAACCGCATCAAAAGTCTTTCCTTGCGATTGAAAAGAATTTTTGACATCCCTAACTCGATCAAAGAAAGCACGAGCTTCTGGATCTGCTGTTTCATAATCCACACCACCTGTCATTCCTCCAGTAGCATCGCTAACACCAAATGCATCATCATAACTAGTAACAATTCCACTTCCTTGAGCAATAACAACGAAAAATATGATAATAAAAAATCCTCCACCAAATAATATAGCACTCAATGCTAATTTTTTCTTCATACTTCCAGAAAACATACCATCAATTGATGTAGACTTTTCTTCATTTGAATTACTCTCATCATCACCTAAAAAATTGGGTTTAGATTTTGCTTTTTTATCTAAAACACTATCTCCACTCGAACTTTCTCCACTAGAAGCAGAAGCACCAGGAGTACTAGTTCCCATAGCACCTTTTGGATCAGAAGTTGCTATATCAGTTACTTTATTGGCTGCATCAATTGCACCACTATCATTAACCTTAGACAAAGCTTTTCGTGTAATAGGATTTTTAGCTAAATTTTTTCCAAGTTGTTGACCTACTTTAGATTTACCAATAGCATCCCCTACTTTTGCTCCTACTTTAGCACCTGCACTTCCACCCAAATAAGCACCAATAGCAGCCCCCGTTGCTTTACCAGCCTTTTGAACTCCTTCTTGAGCAGATTGCTTTTCATGTTCCTTTTTGGAAGCTCTAGAATCTCCCAAACTTTGAGGTTGTTCAGCACCAGTTACTTGCCCCTGAGAATCACTTTGTACTACATTATTTTCGTGTATATCATCATTTTTCATTGCCGGCACTAAACATCACCACCTTCTAAACTTCTAAAAACCTCCACCAGAACCAAACGAATCTAATTCTTCTTTGGTAACAGCAATATTAATACGCATACGCCTATTACCACAAACAAATAATGCCTCTCCTTGAGAATACCTCTTAATACTTTCTTTCTCACTATCATTTAAATCAATTAACAAACTTAAATCTTCTACCGCCTGTTTCTTTAATCCCATAACTAAATAGTAAGAAGCGTTATCAAAAATCGCTTTACCATGCATCAAAACTTTCTCACTGGCAACAAAATCACTAGGTTGCTGTGTAATAATAATTGTTCCCGTATTATATTTTCTAGCACGTCTTTGAACTTGTGCCAAAAACTCTGCACCAAGCTCATTATTTGCACCTAACAATACATGTGCTTCATCAACCATTAAAACGGTATCCACATTAAAGTCTAAACAAAGACCCCATGCATACTTCAAAACATTAAAGAATAATGCATCACGAATATTAGAATCTGTATTCATCAATTCTTTAATATTAAATACCATAAAGTCACTATCTCGACTAATGGTTGTATGACCATCAAAATAAAATCTTAATTCTTTCGTAAGTGGGCGAATTCGTAATTCCAACCGTTCCATAACATCTCTTTCTCGTGTTTGCTCTGTCATAGACATTAAACGCCCTTTAATAGTAGCATAAACATCAGAAAATGTTGGATAATCATTTGAAGTAAATTGTGAAAAATCAGTATTAAAATCAATACCAAACCTCTTATAAGTATCTTGAACAACATCACTAAACATACCCAAAACATCATCTTCGATAGATGGAGCGTAATATTTTAAAAACGCTTTTAAAAATTGTAATGTACGAGTCAAGACCGTATAACCTAGTCCTTGTTTAATCTCTTCTTCATCAGCATCAATGATAACTTCTAAAGGATTGATTAAGCCAAATTCTCCACCTTTTCCAATATCAATAGTGTCACCACCATAAGTTTGAGTAATTTCCCGTAATTCATCTTCTGGATCAATAGCAACAATTTGACAACCATTACGAATATGAGTACGAAGCATAACCTTTGCTGCAGTAGATTTTCCTGACCCGGAAGTACCCAAAATAATCATATTAGCATTATTACGATTATTCTCTTTACGAATTTTGTATAAAAATTGATTAAATAAAATAACTCCACCAGAGAAATCAACACCCAATAAAGTAGCCAATCCAGGATCTTTAATACTATCAAAAATAAAAGGATACATAGCCGCAATAGTTACAGAAGGTATCGGTGTACCAATTCTCTGTTCTACATCTTGAGAAGGAAAAATAGGTAAAATACTTTTTAAAACTTTCTCTTGTTCAAAACGTAAAGAAATCCCCTTTAATTCCATTGCATCTAAATAATTTTTTACATTTACTTTCTTTAACTCTAACGATTCTTTTGTATCAGCAGTAATCATAATATGCATTTGAAAATCAAAAATACGTGCCTGACTACCTGCAAGCATAGATGTAAAATATTCCAAGCTTTCAGCATCCTGACGATATCTTTCACGCATTGTTTGATCTTTTTCACGTTGATACCTTTCTTTCAACTCCGCAACTTGCCTATTTAACATTTTAGACATAACTTGAAAAGGAACAGGAATGTGTTTAACAACAACCTTTATTCCTGGCATATTAGTTAAAGATGATAAATATCCAGGTGTAATATATTTAGGATAAGATACTACTGTAAGAATAGTTGCATACTTATCACTAATAAAGAAATCACTAGGATGAAAACTAAGTCCCTTAGGAGCCAATTGGCTTCTTATACTAGTACTCATATAGGCATCACCGTCCCAAATTCAGTAGTTTTTCCACCATTTAAAAAATTATCTAAAATAACTCTTAAATCATCATTCGTTGTTTGTGAAGCATTAAGACCACAACTAGCAAGACCTTGAATTAACATACGAACTCGTTTTTGCACAACATCAGAATCTTTTTCTTTAAATAAGAAATAATATTCAGTATCAACAATATTGTTATTAATAAAAGAATTACCCTTTTCAATATCTTGCATAATCAACTTACGTATAGCCGGAGACTGAGTTTCGTTATATAAAAGTTGTAATTGAGACATATAAACAGAAATATCTACAGGCCTATCAGCAACTACTAACCAAAACTCAAAATCTATCATATTATAAAAATTTTTTAAACTAATCAACACATTATCCTGAGCTTGTGGATCTAAAATAAAAATATTGCGTGGAGAAATCTTAACCCCAGAAACTTTCAAATTATCATATGTAATAATCATCCCATTTTGAATAGCTTTAACAGGTAACCAATTCTCCGTAAAATTACTTCCTACTATTTTCTTTTTCATCCATAAAACACCAACCTTTCCAATGATATGCTTGAGGTTCTGAAAAAAACTGATACATTTCTACAATAATATTTAAAATATTATGATAATAAGGTACTGGCATTACAAGAAATCCACAAATAACAGCAGGACTAATAATTAAAATAGTAAGCCAAGTATTAGTAAGTGGCAAAAACGCCAACAAAATAATAGTAACCATCACCCCAGATAAAAATAAAATTAAATCGAAAGGTCTAAATAATCCTAAGATTAATTGACCCTTCTTCGTATTAGCAGGTATTAAATAATTCACTATATATCACACTCCATTATATTTAAACTCTATCAAGCACTAGGCGTATTATTTGTCGTATCACTATTATCATGAACATCATTTAAATCAGCACCAAACTTACCAGATGACCATCTATTATCATTTCTAGAACTACCATCAACATCCCACTTCTCTGGAGAACCAAATATACGATCACCCATTGTTTGATGAGCATTAGTCCGTCCACTTTCAGCACGATAATCTGCACGATATCTTGGTTGTTTACCTAATCCCATACGCTCTTTTATACTCCAACGATGTTCTTCTTCAAAAGATGGAGTAATACGATGTGAATCTGCAAATTTCTTAGCATCTTCATAATGAGTTTTAGCTTTAGCAGCATAAGTTTGAGCATCTGACAGTTTTTTGTATGCCCTTTTACGATAAGCATCAGAGACAACTTGATTTCCATGGGCATCAGTAGTTATTCCACCTTCCATAGCAACTCTATTCATTTCTTCTGGTGTTAAATTTCCTTGGGTTAAGCGATCGTAAAAATCTTGTAATCTTGCTGCTTCACCTTGTGCTCCAAACATATTATCTTTAGCTTTTGCTAAACCATTAGCAGTAACACCATAAAGTTTTCTTGCACGATTAATTCCAGCCTCTCGCATTAATCTATCATTAATAGAATTCATAAGTCCACCTTTTGCTTTAGGATCACCTGTCTTAATTTGTGCGGCTAAATTAGCACCACTTTGCCAAGCAGGAGGTGCTTGCTTTCCTTGAGCAGCCGCCTCTGCCGCATTATTCATACTAGATAACATTCCAGCACCAGCACCAGCAAGACCACCTCCACCAAACAAGGCACCTGCACCACCAAGAATACCACTAAGGCCAACGTTAGACATAGTACCCTTCAATCCAAGTGCATCCTTAATAAACTTAGGTGCCATCTTTGCAAAAAAGAATAAACCAATCCAAATAAAGATAATTGAAAACATACCAACTAAGCCAGTTGCCTCATTAATAACAATTCCATTAACAATCATATCTTGAATTAAGAAAATAACAAAATATACAATAGCTAGTCTCAAAAATAAATCTAAATAAGTAGATGTTAATGCCTTTAGCCAAGAAGAAAACATCCCACCATCTTTTGAAGACTTAGGCTCAATATAACTAATGACTGGAATTGGTGCAATAAGTCTCAAAATAGCTAATTTAATAGATCTTATTGCAATATCAACAGTAAAACCAATTAAAATAACCAAAAATAATATACCAACCACCATAGAAATTGGCCACCAATTAAATGCAAATAAGTATTTAGCATCTCCTCCTATATTAAAGACGTTTCCAATCCAACCACCAAAAGATTCATTTAAATCACATTTTGCTTTTACAATAGAATCATCAAGCAATATTTCTGGAGAAACATCCAATAATCTATAAGCATTGATAATATCTTTTTCATCGTTTCCAATATGCTTACCACACATCCAATTCTCCTGATCATTTTCATCATCAGATTTACGAACTCCCTCAGGAAGTAAATTAATTCTTAAAAAACCCTTTAAAATTGTCGAGGTAAAAATTCTAGATGAACTCTGTAACTTTTCAGTTTGAATTTCCGCCTCTGTCATTCCCGAAGTATCAGTATTAGTGTTATCTATTGCATTATCCGTCGTACCAAGTATTAATCTACCCAAAGTATTGTTAGATAAAATTCTATCTTGTAAAGAATACAAAGTTCCAAATAAAAGTCCATTATTATTAAGATATTTTTCAAAAGAATTAGCCTGTTCCACATTTGGAATATTAATAGGAACTAATACAGTAAGTAAAGAAAGAGAAATAACGACTCTAGTAATAAAATTTCCAAACCCCTCCTTAGGATTCATAAATTTATCTGGATCCATAATTCCTTGTAAAATTGAAACAGCAAGCTTAAAAACCATAAACACACCAATAATTAATTGAACGCGTCCATAAAAGTTTTTAATAGTTTCATTCTCAAATAATTGTGCACTAGCAACATTAAAAAATATTTGATATACCAATCCCAAAAGAGAATAAACACAAACATTAAAAATTTGTCCTAAACTTCTACCTAAGTTACCAAAAACATCAGCTGTACCAGTATCTGTCATTAATATCACCTACCATTATTTCAATCCACAAATCTGATCCGTTGTAATACCAAAAATATTAAGTAATACACTCACCAATACTGGTATTAAAAATAGTGCAATTGCTAAAACCAAACGAATCATTAATTTTCGTTCTACTTTTTTCATATTCTCATCATCACTCGCAATAATCGCTTTTGCAAAATCCAAACTACTTAAAATAACAACCAAAATTGGGCCTAAAATTTTAATATAATTTAAAAGTTGCTGCAATAACCAAGCAACAGAATCTTCATCAGCTGTACTTCCTAAAAGAGAGTTACAATCTGGATTCTGATTATAAGAATTTAAATCTTCCTTTAAATCTGTTAAAACATCAGAATCATCGGAATCGCTATCGCTATTATCACCATTAGGGTCACCAAAAGCCCCACTAAAATAGCCAGAACCAAAACCCTGACCATCACTACTTCCTAAATCATCTTTAGTACAATAGCTAACACCAGCGGATAACTCGTAAGAATAACCTTTCTGCTCTTTTGTAACACAACGATAAATCTGTTCAGGACAAATTACCTGTGAAGAAGAAAAAATAGAATTAATTAAAGAATCATTAACAGTAATGGAAAAATCTTCTCCTCCAACTGTACCGGTAATAGCCTGAGTAATTGAAACATAAGTTTCACCATCTACACTCCATTCTTTTGTCCCATCAGAATAAAGTCTAAAATATGGAAGAATGTAGCTTTTACGATTATAAAAACCCATACTAGAACCTGTACAAGTAGACAACACCCTTTTACTCTTAACGCCAATATCTTTAGCCCAACTAGATAATTTTAAAGCACCAGAAGTAATATTATAGCAATGTCCACTACAAGTTTTACTATTAAGCGGATATGGATAAACCGTAACATTTAAATCATTTTCTTGAATATAAATAGAAGGACAAGTAACAGTAGAACTATTAATTTTTGCAGCACTATAATAAATAGATTCAAAACGATCACTATGATACCAAGAAATACCATTTTTATCATATAAGGTACCATCTTTAAAAGGTGTCTTCACAGTTCCATCAGAATAAATTTCATATTCTAATTGCACTTTCTTCCCACTACTATTTATAAATTGATAATCACAACTAACCACTTTATTACTCAAAGCTTTTGTATTATATGGAAAAAAATATAAGATACTAAAGATAAAAATAAATATGAAAAATTTGAACTTTTTCATTCTCACCACTCCATATAAGAAATATACAGATTAAGTATATCAAAATAAAAAAAAAATAGCAATTACTTTACTATTTAATTTTGTATCATTTTTATTTAATACTATTCCAGCAAGTAGCCCATCCAGTAGTATTTGCTTCTTTATCTCCACCCTCAGTACCAGTAGTAACTAAAGACATAAGCAAAGTTACTAAAGTGGTAATAAAGAATATTGCAACAGCATAAATACATCTTTTTATTAAACGACTTTGTGCTTGTTTTACTTCTTTCTCATCACTAGAAATAACAGCTTTTCCTAAATCAATTGTACCAAATACAATCAATAGAATTGGAATACCAATTTGTACAATAGGAAATACTCCTTTTTTTATAATTCTAACAATTGGAGCTAACCCTCCACAATTATCACTAGCATTCCCAACAACACCTACTTGAAATAAATCTAACATAAACAACACTCCTTCAATAAAGTTATATTATCTTAAAATAAAGTATTTGTCAACATTACCTTCTAAATAAGCCAAAAATTTTTCCCGAATCCTTTTTATCTTCCTTTTTAGATATTAAACCTAATCTAGATAAAAAATCATCAAAAATCTGATTTTTCTTTCTTTCATCCAAAGGAGGCATATTATAAAAGACTCTAACTTTCGCCTCATATTCAAAATCCATAACATCCCTGTTTGAAAGTAAACTCTTATTTAAAATAATCTTTTTATTCTGAAGCTTTGAAAAAACATTTCTATTTTTTTTCATCAATTTATTAAGCTTAATAGTTGATGGTTCCAACAAATATAGAACCTCCTCACAACTAGAATCATCCGGATAATCATTTAAATCAACTAAAAGTACCGAAGCTCCAGCATAACGAGCTAAAGAACTTTGTAACTGATCAGAACTAATGGATATCATATTCCGATCTCCAAAAAACTGAAAATCATGCTTATTAAGCTCTAAAGCAATAACAGTATCCCCAAAAAAAGACTTCAATTCCTTTTTCAGAATATAAATAAACGTTGTAGCTCCTGCATGCTCTGTAACGTTTCTAACTCCTATAATTTTAGATCCTTGTACTCTATTAGTAATCCTTGAATCATTAATTTGATTTACAGTAGCTATACTAGTATTATTAGAAACATCGTTCAACTGTTGAATATGGGCAACTTGTTTATATGTATTAGGATGCTCCAATAAATATTTTACACCCTCTACATTAGTCGTAAAATTATAAATTCCCATAGAAACTAATTTAGACAAAAAGTTAGAAGTACAAACATCACTTCCTTCAGGTAAAAAGAAAACGATTTTTTCTACATCCAACCCCATAGCAATAGTTTGAAAACTTTTAACACTATGATAATCTTTTACAGCAGTAACATCTAAAATCATTTTATTATAGAAAAAATTTTTAAACATTTCGACTATTTCATTTGCATCATATTCACCAGTAATACTTTTAATTATATCAATATCTAATCCTGATAAAACATTACGTTGTTCATTACTAACAATAACATTCATAAAAGTCACCTCACCTATTTAAACGGCGTTATCAACTTTGTATTACCAGAAATTTGAAATATTTTTAAACCAGGCATAATCCTGTTGACAATTGGTATATCTATATTAATTTGAGTAACGACCCGATAATAAACTTGATTCTTAGATTCAGAAACAGAACCATCCACTTCGTTAGAAACCTTAAACTCTTTATAACAATACCCATAATTACAAGTATAATCATCCAATTTGAAATCAGGTGCACTATAACCTACTTGCTTAATATATGACTGTATTTTATCTGAACAGGCAGTACCACTCTTACAATTACCTTCATATTGCTCCAATGATGTAATAATATAATTTTTAACACGAAATGCTTTAGTATAATTAACATTAAATGCTAAATACCCACATACCAAGACTAGGAATACAACTATCATTGTTAAATTAACAACTCCACCTAAAGCATCTCGCATTTTCTACACCACCCTTATTTATACAAATCTTCTAAAATAATATAAGAAAAGCTACCTTGATTTTTAGCCTTATCTCTATCATTAATAGTATCCCATTGAGAATTAATAGATTCTTGAATATTAGGCCACATAATCCAGAAAAAACCAATTACTGCTGCAATAGCAATAAGCGTAATTACTGTCAAATTTAATTCTCCTGTTGCTGCTTTCATTAAAACATACACATCCTTTCCTATTCTATATACACTATATATTATACCAACATAATTGCACTTTTACAATAAAATTTATATGGTTTACATGTTAAACATCATCATCATAGAAATTAAAATCACAACCATAGTTCCCATACCAGTAACTACTAACATAACCATAGTTTGATTTTCCATATGATTTAAACGTTCTTTATACTTTGTTTCCCGTGCTTTATTTTGTAAATTTGAAACAGTTCTAGAAAACATCATCAATCTTTCCTGTTTTCTCTCTTGTGAACCAAGACCCAAACGATACAGTAAACGCATCATACGCATAGAATCCCTTACTGGATACGTATTTGCAAACTCCATATAAGGATCAATCGTTGAATCACCCGAATTAATACGTTCAATCAGTCTTCGAAGTCCAGGTTTAAAAATATCAGGAGCATCATCAATAGATTTACCTAAAGCAACAGGAACCGTATAATGCTGAATTAAAATTTCTAAACTCTTTAAATAATACGGCAACATAACATCAATATCATGCAAATGAGCTTTATAAAATGATTTAAGCTGTGTATATGGCATTTTAAAAACCAAAGCTGCTACAACAATACAAAATACAACATTAAGAAAAGACAATTGATTTAAAAAAATAAATAAAAATACCACAGCAACTAAAATAGCATAATATATCCTCTTTCTAAATAATATATTTGGATCAACATCTTCACCATATTTTGCATACACTAAAAAATTATAATCTTCCTCTCTTAAAATATCAAAATACTTTTCATTATCAGCAATAAACTTATTCTTATCAATCGTATTATTATATATTAAAACAAATATAATAATTGCACCTACAATAACTACTTCTACCATTATTCAGCACCTACATTCTCATTGTAATATTTTTCACCTTTTAACAAGAAGTATGTATTAATAATTAAAACAGCATGAAGTAGAAATTTAACATACCATCGTTCTAACATAATTAAATAAGTTTCTCGCCCCAAAAGATACTGTGTCAACATTACTAATAAATAAAGCATAATACCAAATTGTAGAAAGGACTTATGAAAAGAAGCACGTTCTATACGATCACGATAAACACTTTCTACAAGCATATCTATATCGAGTTGCATATTATCTAAAGAATCCATAGAATTTCTTGCACCTTCTTTAGTAATTTGTAAAAATAATTGATGCATATTCTTTACTATATAATAAGGATATAATTGACTCATATAAGTAAGAGACTCTTCGATACTACCATTTTCATAAGCAAGTTCAATCATATGATCAACATCACTTTTAACTGGATCTTCTAAAATACCAGAATTACGAACACCTTCCAATGCTTTTACAAATGATTGTGTTGTTGCAAATTCCATAATTGTATTAGAAGTATAAACTTGAATTTGCTCAAAAATAAATTCACTATAAACCCTTTTACATCTTAAATAAGATAAATAAGGAATAAACGCAACAACAATAACCATATAAACTAATGAAATAAATAAATTATAGAAATATAAATAACTAACTACTCCTGTAAATGATGCCATTATAATCACTTGTATTAAATATTGTCTTGGTGTATATTCTTGTCCTAATTCTTTTGTTTTTTCTCGCACAACTTTAAATGAATAAGGTGCAAACCTATCATAAAGACCTTGCATTTGAGTCGTAATAAATTTACCTACATTTTGACCCTTATAATTACGATAAAGAGCAATAACAACAACCAAGACAATTAAAAAAACTAATTCCTCTATATACATAAATTTGCCCCCTTTTCTACTCTAAATTACCTAAAGATGAAAAATCTACAATCGCCGGTATTTGAACATTTTTTTTATCAGAAGTAGGTACATTAGGAACCACTTCAGAACTTACATTTTTAGAAGATACAATACTAGGTGTAGCCGGTACTTGTACCATTGGTGTAACATTTAAAGATGAAGGAACTTGATTATTAGAAATTGTTTGAATGATAGGTTGTACTACTGGAGTAATATTAGCTACTTGAGGAACTACTTCTGACATAGTAGATTCAGTAGTAACATTACCTAAATTACCATTTTCTTTATGGCTTTCCATATATTCTTCTCTTTCTACATCATCATGAAAAGGTAAGTCATCACTCAAATGCTCAGTAATTGCATTAATATCAATATTTTGATTTTCTAAATATTCAATTAAATGAGGACTTGGCTTACGCATAACTGGATCTTGCCCAAATAATTTTTGATAAATAATCCTAGTCTGTGGTTGATTATTTTCATCAACATAAAACTCACAAACCTCATCAACTTCACGATGAAATTTTCCAAGTTCTTTACTATAATATGCTTTAATATGAACTCCAATTTGAATATACCGATAAATTGTATTTAAAAATTGATTAACATCCAAATCCGTTTCCATCAAACTATATAAACGATACGGAATAGCAGAAGCTTTATCAGCATGTATAGTAGATAAAATATTATGTCCAGAAGAAATAGAATTACGAACAGCTGAAACTGCCTCAGCACTACGAACTTCTGAAAGCAAAATCCACTTAGGATTCTGACGCATACAAGTAACCAATACATCAGTATAACTAGCAACATTATTAGTTTTCATAGCAACAATATCACGTTGAGGAAAAATCTTATCTAAATGAAGTTCTAAAGTATCTTCAATAGTAATAATTTTTTCATTAGTACGTGTATGACTAGCTAAATATTTAACGAATTCTGTTTTACCAGAACCAGTCTCTCCACACACAATAATATTACAATGACCCTCAACACATTTAATCAAAATATCATGGATATCTTGTGTAAAATAATCATCTTTAAGCAACTTATCTTTTTCTAATCGAATTTTAGCAGGAGTCTTACGGATAACCATTGCTATACCATTCGTCGCAATAGAAGGATGAACAAAATTCAAACGCAACTCAGCAGATTCAGCATCTAAAAACGGCTTAGCATTATTAAAGGTAGTACCCATAACATTAGAACATTGAAATGCCAATTTTTCTATAAATTCAGGAGTCAATCCCTGAACCTCAACCCTAAGTGACCCTTGCGTTAAAGAACGCACCCAAATCTGACCATTATTATCAAAAGAAATATCAGTAATATCATCATTATCTAACAATGGACGCAAGGGTCCAAAATCTAGTTTATCAAAAATATTCTCGTTCATATGACCAACTCCTTTTTATTCTTTAATATCTACCCCATACTTTCATCCCAATAAGTAACTGTTTCAATCCAATCCCGAAGACTTTCACTACTCATTTCTAAATCATCTGGTTTATCCTGCAAGCTTTCATTAGTTGGAACTGGAACTAATTCAGAATCATATAATGTCAAATAACTAGCCTTTTTAAGTAAAATATAATATTGCTCAGGTAAAGCAAAAACTAACATTGCTGGTGTTCTTTGTTCATCTAAATTAGAAAAAACAGGTTGACCAGAAGAATCTTTAACTGCTAACACTTTAACATTCTGAATAAATTTACCATATTGCATCAATTCACTATCAGAATTAGTCGTAGCAGTTTCAGTTCCTGTACTTTTTCTTGTGATTTTTAAATAAATATCAATATAATTACCTGGATAAATAGAATTACCATATGTAGATTCTATATTAACAGGCATATTATATAAAACATAACCCTTTGGATAATCCAAAATAATATTAGCAGGTAGTTGTTCCTTTTCGACTACTTGTCTAGTATAAAACAAACTTCCTTGTGGTATTAATGTATCAGCATTAGAATATTTATCAATAACATCAGCTTGATTTCTAATCACATCACCTTCAAGCATAGAAGGTGGAATCTCCATTATTCCCACCATATCTTCTGTAATTTGTGTTCCTGGTTCAATTTGTTCAATTGCATATGGAACACTAATTGGATTAACAGCAGCTTGAACACGCATATTATAAGCAATATATAACACTAATACTGCAACAACTACGCCAACAACCGTGACAGTATTTTTATTGGACAAAAATTTTTTTATTCCAATACCAAGGTTTCCCATTTTATCCTCTCCTTCCTTCTTACTCTTCTACTGGCTTACCAAAGTCACTCTTAGGGTCATTTATTTCCTTAGTAACTAACGGATCAGACTCATAAGTATTCTCTAAAATTGCATCTAACTTTGTTGACATTTCCAAATCAGAACCTTTAAAACTTAAAACGGTAGAAGAATCGACTTTCACACTTACCTTAGGTGGTACTTCATTTAAATCATAGAAAGAAAGTTGATAATTTCTAGTTGTATCTACAGAATCAGCAAATCTTCTAACAAAACTTTCAACAAATTTTTCTTTATCAATACGAAGTAATCCATTCTGACGATAATATGCTACATCTATAGCATCCACCATAGCAGCTTCTGATGTTTCTTTCACCAGGTAGTAATCCAACTCACTACCTGATGAATAATTAGAAATAATATTAATCATTAACAACGTTGCTAAACTCAAAATAATAATTCCAACCGTTAACATTGCTTTATTCATAAATGATTATGCCCCCTTTCCAGAGTTATTAGCTCCATATTCTGCTCTTTCAGAAACTTGACCTCTGTTCTTAAGTTCAGTAATTACATTACTCCAATAAGACGTTACACCATTTTTAACAGCAGTTGAGCCTTGATAATCTGTATATTTATGATCTTTATTATAATTTCTTAAATATTTAATATCCTCACTTTCTAAGGTAATCCTATAATCCAAATATGCATCAGAATAAATACTTTCACCTTTAGCTTGAATATTCTTAATCAATTCTATTGGATTAATACTATATTCAGGATTCTTAGTCAGTAAACTAAACGCAGTCATCTGATCACCATCATTAGACGCATCCAATGTCCAATTATATCCAGGTTGACGTCCAGTAGCTGATATCTTACTCTGATTATTTTCTGTAGTTTCAGAACTCTTAGGGAATAAATCATTTAAATCAACGATTCTAAATACATAATCCTCTGTAGAAATAGTAGTTTTACACTCATCTCCATCAGGACAATCGTTATCATCAGTTGTAACTTCTTCATTCTTTAATGCATAAAAACAACTAAAATCAAAATTCCATCCAAAATATCCAAAATCTGTAGTAGAAGCATGAATATTATAATTATCTTCTAACTCATCTTCTATTTGTGAATCCGAATAATTTGAGCCTAAAAGCTTCCATTCCCACCACTTAATATTAACACTAGCTGCATTTAATGGCACACAGAATTTTCCTTCTTGTTTATGCCAAGCAGTATTGCCTGATTTATCAACATAACTAATTTCACCAGTTTTATTATTAATCCAAGTTCCAGGGAAACTCCAAGCAACTTGATACCAATTTTTAGCACTAGCATCATCATAACATCCTGCATAACCGTCTTGATCTTCTGGAGTAATAGTCAATTCAGGTATAAATATTTCTGTTCCAGAAGTACTACCACTAAATCCTTCTCCATGGCTTGGCAATTTAGAAGAATCAACTTTAGAACTAGACAATGGGAAATCTACAGTATGTTTATTACCATCGGTATCTGTATAATCAACACCTATTGTAAATTCAGCAGTTTTAGTTGTACAACTCGCTGATGCACTGCAAGTAGCAACCGCTTGATTATATTTTTTCATATTATCAATTATATCATCAGCAACATCTGATTCATTCAAATAAGACTTAGTTGAGCAACCAGACCAATAACAATTATCTTGACAATGATTACCATTGCCATAATCTTCCTTCTTAAAACCTGAATAAACATTGTAAGTACCGTGATCACTACGTGTTTTAGCATCCTCAAATTCTTGATACCAACGACCATAACCTTCACCGACCCAAACAATACTACCATTTTGCCATTCATAACGTCCAACATATCCAGGAAATGAACTACTCCACATCTTTTGTACTATAGAATCATCACCATAACGAATTGATAAAGGATTATATCCAGTATCACCTGACTCATAAACTTCGCTATAACACTTATTACTACAACTTTGACTATACTTTCCACCATCACACTCTTGAATACACTTTTCAAAATCTTCATTTGGTCCACCTTGATGAACAAAACCAGAAACCTGATTACAATAAGGTGTAGGAGTACAAATATTAGGAGTAGGAGGTGGTGTTATTTTTAAATCTGAATTGCAAACTACTCTACTAGTTACTCGAACCTTATATTCAAAACAAAGACCTGCTTTAGAAGCAACCGGAGGTCCATATTCAACAACAGTTGCTTCTTCACAAACTCTAGTACAAGAACCACCAGAAACCTTTTCTGTTTCACCAGAAGTATAATGATAAGTATACTCTATATTTTCAGAATCTTCCTCTTTAGCATAATAATAATCTTTATTTACATAATAATCATTTTCCGTTTTATCTTTTTTCCAGTCACAAGTTTCTCCAAAACGTGTATCATCAAGACTACCGTTTTTAACTAAATGAGTATAATCATGTCCTAATTCTAAAGCCTTACTCTTAGTATCATTAAATGCACTCATAAATGATTCTGAAACATCAGACCCAGAACTACTAGTTCCTTGATTCCTAACAACAAAAATTGCCGATGCAATCAAAGAAGCAGTCTGTTTCTCTGTATAATTAAAAGTAACCTGATTCGAAGATAAACAGTAAGGAATTATACTATTATAAGTATCCCTTTGAAAATCATTTACTACATTATAATTATACTTTTCTATATCATTCTTACTAACTCCTGCAGATTTAAAAATATCTTTATAATTTTCATAACCAACACCAGTTCTAAAAACACTACATATACCATTATAATTTTCATTATTTTTCAAAGGAGTGTCTAATTGAGGTTTCAACTGCAATGTCATATCAAACTCATAAGTACCAGACTTTTTTCCTTCATTATTTAAAGGCGCTTCATCATAAGAAAGACAAATATCATCAGTCTCAGTCAAAACAAAATGTAAACCAACATCACCAGAAGCATTAGTATTAAATGTAACTACCATAGGATTTTCAGGCGTTACAACTCCTAAAGCCATAGGATCATTAGTCAAATACTGTGAATTAGTAACATTAGTAACTTTAAAACTACCTTTAGCTACCTTAACTATCGCTTGACCCTTGTCAAACGAAACTGTAGGTGAATATTCATCATTCATTTCCTCAGCATTATTACAAGTTTTTCCATCTGTTGTTTTTGTTAAAATTTCCTTTTTACTAACATTAACTTTCTCTCTAGAAGTTAGCTCATCATAACCACTAAATAGAACAACACCGATAATAAAAAGTATAAAAACCCCTATTATTCCTCTACTATACTTTTTCATCATTTTCTCCACCTTCCATGATTTTCTCTATCTCATGATATTTTTCAGTCTTGTTAACTCCATAATTTAATTTTAATTCACCTTTTCTAACTAATCTAGCATCAATCTTAAATTCAATATCATTATAATGACCAAACATACGCGTACAAGTTACTAAAGAAAGTATTTTATCATTTTCATCAACATCCACATCAAATTCAAAAATACTATCATTAAGAGACTGATTTAAATACTCTTTCATCTCTTCTCTTGATAAATCTTCTCTTGTAAACTTTTTTATATTTGACTTTTTAGAAAAAGCTACAGAAAATATCTTATATAAATAATCATTCCCATTTGCAGTATATTGTATATATTTATTATCTTTAATAAAATCTAAATAAATAAAACTCATTAATTGTTCAAATCGTTTATGATTTTCATTAGCAACTAAAGGATTAGAAGAAAGATTTAAGATATTATGACCACTCACAGTTATTTGATTTAACAAATTATCACTCTTTACTTCATTCCATAAGAAATCATATGTCATTCCACTAAAATCATAAGATGGAGCATAAATTATAGGATAATCTATATTTGTACCTTGAACTCTAAGCCACCCGACCGTAGTATAATCTTCTTTATCATTTTTTGCATACTCTTCTATTCTTCCTATTCTAGACTCGATAGGATAATAATTATAAAATAATAAGAATATAATAGCAAATACTAAACATAAAAAAGATAGAATTCCAACAATTAGAAATACCTTCTTTTTTTTCAAAATCAGTAGCCTAGTCCTTTTTCTCATACTACCATCTCCCACCTATTTCATAATAACATAAGGATCTTCATAAGTACCGTGACCACTTACAATTGAACAATTTTTATCTAAATAACCAACAGGACGAATGCCATACTCTGCATTATCATATAAATCTCCATACATTACTACACCAATATCAGAAATCAAAGCTTTAGTATATTGTTTTTTTGATGAATTCAATAACCAATAAGATTTCATTGTATCAGAATTATAATCAAATGCACTAAACATCTCATACATATTAGGAGCAGAAAGTTTTACCTTATATTTCTTTGTAGTGCTTTCCGTACCATATCTAATCATATTATTATAAATAGGAACTTCAATTTCTTTAGTTACAAAATAATTCGTATTAAAATACTGTACTGCTTGATTATTAATAAAATATCCTACATTACCACGCTCTTTTGGATTATAAATTTTAGCTTTAGACTGAGTATCATAATGTGTAAGAACTCTTGCACCATCATTATATATAGTAGTATCAGCAATTACTTTTGTAGTGTCATCTGAATCAACATCAATAATTCTCCATAACATACCAGAATAAGAAATAAATTCCCCAGAATAACGTGTATTTAATTTATCTCCAGCAGTAGCAGATGAAAAATCACCTATAGAATAAGGATTATTTTTAGTTCCTTCACCATCATCTATCAATGCAGAACCACTAATAGTCAAAACAGGGCGAACACCAAAATTATAATTTTGATCAAACGCCATATATGTTGCATTTGTATTATAGAATCTATTTCTCACAGTATAAGCGTTTTTATCATCCTTTTCATTTCTTACCCAAGAAATACTATCAGGACGTAACCAATTACCATCACTAGTAGTAGCTTTATTAATATCCGATGCAGATAAAATAGATACGTAACTTTCTTTAGTAAAAGAACTACAGCTACTTAATGTAGAAATATTATCATCAGTTGCATTCATATCACAATATTCATTTTTTACAACATACTTTTTAGATTCTTGAGCTATATGTTCATAATAATAATCTAACCATTCATCTATAGATGCATAATTAACATTACTAACATCTTGTTCAGCAACAATTCTCACATCATCCCCGTCAATATTTACAATCCTAAATAACATTCCAGAAAAATAAATATAATTATTAGGATTAGCACCAGTATATACTCCCATTTTATTAGTAGCCTTATTAACAGTATTCTTCAATCTTTCAACTACTTTAACAGTTCTAATAACCTGAGTAGTATTATTCAAACTATCAGCAACACTATATACAACTTTATAAGTCCCTGCCTTATTAGTATTAACATCACTAGAATCTATTTCTACATCATCAACATTCATTTTTCCATCAGTGTTATCAATCACACTTTTAACGCCCTCTTCTTTATAATTAGCTCCCAAATTAATAGTAACTTCATCAGCACCATTTAATGTAATTTCTGGACCAGAATGATCAACGTTAGAAGAAATGATACCACATTTTAAATATGTATAATACTTATACTCACCATCTTCTTTTCTGACTTTAACCCAACTATCCTTAATAGAACACGGTTTCTTAGAAAACGGAACATAAAAATCTTCTTTTAAATAAGCTTGATCAAACAATTCTTGTATACTTAATGTTTTTACGCGAGTACCAGTTGGTAGCTGGCTTGGATTAATTTCATAATACCGCGCTGCAGCTTTTTCAATTTCTTTTTCATATCCTCGAAAAAGAATCAAAGGATGAATAACCAAAAACCATAAAAACAACGTAATTACGATTACTACAACAGCAAATTTAAGATATTTAACAAATTTCTTATCAAAAACTTTTAAAATTTCCATATCTATTTCTCCTATTTTAACCTATATACATATTGTTTATTTCTAACTGTATATACCAACCGAATCACGCTTGCTTCTTGTAAACTCTGAGGAACCTCTAAATACATATAGTTACCATTATAATTTCTATCCAATGCATCCACTATATCAATCTCTTGCCGTTTACCTTTACTATCTATATAATCAATTTTACCATATTCCATAGAAAAGTCAACGAAATCTTTACCAGAGAAATCTGATGAAACAAAGAAAATCTGCAATATTAATTTGCCCTGTTTCGCAATCAAATTATTTGATTGAGCAGCACAATTATCCCGACTAGTACATCCCCAAGTACTATAAATTGTTTGATTTAATAAACTAACATCTTCAATCAAAAAAGATAATTTTTGATTACCAAGCGATATCGTTTCTTCCTCGCGTAAAACTTTAATCTTTTGTTTTTCAATTTCACTATAATCAATCATATTCAATTTAATTTTTCTCAAATATGGTTTTTTATTCTCAAGTTCCTGATAATAAAGAACAAATTTATTAGGATCCAATCCCCTATCGACTTTAAAAACTAATAAAAGTCTCCTCGATTCATCTCTACTCAAAGTGAGTTTATCAACAGTCTTGCCTAAATCTTGAAAATCACTAGAATAAGTTTCATATGTCTGAGTATAATTACCAATGCCATTCATAACATGAAACCTATTTAAATTAAATTCTCTCTCATAAACATTATTTTTAATAGTAACATCCAAAATAACAAAATCACTAGATTTTGAAATAATCTCTCCACGATAATTTTTATCCGTAAAATAACTATGATTAATATTTATTGTATACCCATTAGTTTCAATAATATCTCCCTGTTTATAAGACTTATGCACAATAAATACAAATTGATAAACAGAAATTATACATACAACTACAAATATAAAAGCTACCATATTCAAAATAAAACTATGTTCTTGATAAAAATATCCAATATTTCTTTTCAACCGCTTAATGCCTCGTTTAAAGCTATCTTTATCGATATTAATATTAATTTCAATTTCTTCTCTATCTTCGCTACTTAATTCTAAATATTCTTGATCAGATTTAAAATCAAACTTATTCAAATCAATACCAAATATTCGTATTAATAAAATAATAATAACTAGATATTGTGGAATCGTTCCCATAAATAATAAATCATTAATAGCCCGAATTCCTGTCGTTCCAGAAGAAGAATCGTACCCAGAAAAAAGTGAAATAGTTAACACAAAAGTAAAAAACAAAAAAATATAACTACAAAGCGGAACCATATATAACTTCCATGGTTTCTTTTTATATCGAAGTAAAACTACCAAAACAATAGATAATCCAATAATAATAAGAAGTACTATGAGTGCAAATATGCTTGCATATTTAGTAATAGGTTCATAATATGCATCATATGTCTCCAGCTGTAAAAACTCTGTAACAAAAGATCTTGTTTGCATACATTTATAATAAATAAAACCACATAAAATAAGCAAAAATATATGAATCTTTCTAAAATTTTTAATTAAAAAAGCATATGGTTTTCTAATAATCATATGAGAAGCACCCCTATTCTTTTATACTATATCAGTATAACTTATTTTTTTTATTTTTTAAATAGTTTTAAAAAAAAAAACGAAGAACAAATTGTAGTGTTACAATTGATATGCAACTTTTATATATAGTAAAAAAGCAATAAGTCTAGTAAAATGTAATTATCACAAAACATTATTATTAGAAAGGACTTATCGCTATGACAAGTATAACACATTATCCACATAGTTTAAATACTAAACATTATGCTGTTTTATTATATAAAAACAGAAATCCTATCTCTTTTGTTTGTAGGAGATATAAGTGTTCTAAAGTATCTGTTATGCGTTGGAATAAAAAATTTGATGGAACTAAGAATTTATTAATTTATAAATCTCATAAACCTCTATCTAAACATCCTAACGCTCATACTGATGAAGAACTATCTTCTTATTCTACCATCGATTTTGTTAAACGTGCTATTGTTTATTTTGGTTACAAACCTGAAATTATACAAACTGATAATAGTCAAGAATTTACTTACACTATAAAAACAGATAAAACACACCCTTTAGATAACATTCTAAATAAATTAGGCATAACTCATAAACTGATTAAGCCTAGAACCCCTAGACATAAGTATAAAGAAGTCATAGAAATGATTAACAAAGATTCTATTCATATCTTAAATTCTATTCTTATGATGATTTATTAAAACAAATGAAAACTTATCTTAAACGCTCTAACAATATTCCTATGCAATCATTCAATTGGCTTTCTCTCATTGAGATGAGACAACAAATTATAGAAAAAAACAATATTCAATAATTACTAATTAACTATGTCATATTGCTTTTATTTTTTATATAAATTTTGTCTCACACCATTTACAAATATACATTTCAAAAAAACGAAGAACAAATCTTCGTTTTATTGGATTGCTGTTATCTCTACTTGATAAGCGCCATTAGGACTTTCAACAGTCACTATATCACCAACTTTATGATTAAACAACGCTTGAGCAATAGGACTTTCATTAGAAATTCGACTTTCAAATGGATTGGCTTCTTGACTACCTACAATTTTATATTCATCTTCTTCATCATCATCTACATATTTAATTGCTACTGTATTACCAATACTAACAAAATCTGTAGAAACATCTGAAATGATAGACACATTTTCAAGCATTTTCTCTAATTGCTTAATTCTAGCTTCAATAACAGCCTGTTCATTACGAGCTGTATCATACTCTGCATTCTCTGATAAATCACCTAACGCACGAGCTTCTTTAATAGCTTGAACATTTTCTGGACGTCTAACATTAATTAAATCATCTAACTCTTTCTTTAAAGTATCCAAACCCTCTTGTGTCAAATATACTGTATTTTTATTCTTCATAACAATATCACCTCATCATGTTTATTTTTAAACTCAACTTGCGATAGTATATCACATTTAAAAAATATATGCAAGCAGCAATAAAAAATTATTTTTTATATTTCTGAGAAGTTCCACTATTTATAGCTGAAAATTCTAATCCTAAACGTTCTTCTCTACGTGCTCTTTGCACTAATCTAGAAATCTCAAGATTAGTAAGACCTATACCTGTCTCTCCAGCAAATAAAGAACACGGATTAAAACCATTATTAGACAATTCTAAGAGATTATTATACCTTGTAATCTTTGCTTTTTCATTTTTACCATCCAATGCTCGCCAAGCATTAGGTGACCATTGAAAATAATCCAAAGCCATAGGAGCTTGTTTTAAACGAATTTTATAACTATCATTTTCATCCAACAACCCGCGATAATTCTTCCAATTTAATGCTGCAACAACACCACCAACCAAAGCAAGTGTACCAGATACACCACCTATAACAATTGGATTAGCTGTCGTTGCACTACAATTTAGTAAAGCTGCACTAGCAATACTACTACCAACACCAATAGAAAAAGATTTAATCACTCCACTCACATGACGCTTTACAAGTTTAACGTCATTAGCTCCACCTCTAACTACTTGGTGATAAAGTCGTTCTTCTATTCTTTGAACATTGTTAGGTGAACATACAATATCAGCATCTGTCTCACCATTAGCATAACCAATAGATATACGATTTTCCGATTTTCCCTCACCTACTTCAGCTTCATATATTTCAACACTAGTAATATAACAATCCCCATCATTATTTACTCTTTTAGTTTTAACATCTTCTAAATAATTCTTCATAATTTTCCCCCATTTCAATAAAGTAGCCAAATTATAACACATTATCAGAAAAAAATCAAGTATTATTTTGTTATCCGCCTAACTTCCCTTATAAACAAATCATCAGTCATACCTGCAATAAAATCAATAACCATTCTTTTTTCGCTAGTAAAATCTACATATCGAGGACACTGAAAATTTAAAAAAATTGTATAAATAATACTTTCAATATTATGTCTTCTAACATCCTCCAAGTAAACATAATATAATTTATTCATTCCCATACGATAATATTCAATTTCTTCTTTAGTCATACTATTACTATAAATATTCTTAGCATTAAACTTTTTTAAAGAAAATAACGCCTGATATACCACATCACTTAATGCAATATAAGGTTTATCCAAACTATTTTCTATAATATCCAAAATAATTGTATTCATAATATCACTGTTAGTATTACCTAAAATTGCAGTTATTTCACTAGGAAGTTCGTCTCTTTCAAAAAGACCAAGCTCTATAGCATCTTCTATATCACGCCCAATATAACCAATAATATCACTAATACGAACAACACAACCCTCTAAAGTCATTGGATGGTTATGACTAGAAGCTTTTAAATCATGATACGCATTATGATATTGCTTTAAAAACTCCTCCTTTGTTTTAAATGCTGGAATATAAATATTAGATAACATTTCTCCATTATGACACATAATACCATCTAACACCTGAACAGAAAGATTAAGCCCTTCACCATGATTTTCAACTTCCATATAATGCCGAACCCCTTGAATATTATGAGCAAAATATTCCCCTAATTCACGCAATGAAATTTCATTAAGTAAAGCTTCTCCAGTATGTCCTAAAGGAGTATGACCAACATCATGTCCTAAAGCTATAGCCTCAATCAAATCACAATTTAAATTAAGTGCTCTACCAATTGTTCTAGCAACTTTACTAACTAACTGAACATGTAACATTCTTTCACTTATATGATCATTTTGTTTAAAAGAATATACCTGTGTTTTATCAGCGTATCTTGTATAACTAAGTGCATGAATAATACGATCTACATCTCGAAAAAAAGGAGCTCGTATATCATCAACTATCGGACAAAAACGAATCACCTTATTACTTCTAGTAGCATAAGAAGAATAGGTATTCTCTATTTTTAAAAAATTATGTTTAATTTTCTCTAATTGTTCCATGTCAAATCTCCATTAAATATCTTTTTTTAAAACAACCTCTTCTATATCTTTATTAAAGTTTTCTGTATCACCTGACGATAAATAAAGCAAAGTGATTTTTCACCTTTTTATTTATCAATAAACACCTTCATTGAAACAATTAACATAGAAAGAATTATCACCAATAACAACTTTATACTTGTAGATATAATTCAATTTTCTACTGCTAACCACCTTTATATTATAATTTTCATCACAAATTTTAAATTATTTAAATGAACTATCATAGAATTTACTATTAATTTTTTCATAAAAATTTAAATTATAAACATCCCAATAGAAAAAACAAAAAATATAATTATCCCCTATTAATCATACTTACATTATTTTCAATATTCAAACAAGCCTTTTCTATTTCCTCTACAAATCTTTTCCCATAACATTCATCCAATCAATGATGAAGTAAACGTATCATAGAATATTTAACTATATTTATATCAGTATCTAAATATACATAATATATATTATCAGGGTGTCTAGCTACGTTCAATTGATTCATATCTTCATCATACAATTTTTCTATGATAAAAGAAACTCTATTACCAGACGGTGTAAAAAGTTCAACTAAATCACCAACTTGAAAATAGTTTCTTTCATAAAATTTAACTAACTTTTTAGCTTTATCATAAGAAATAACTTGCCCTAAATAATCCTGATTACTAGCCTCATTTCTACCAGTATAATATTGATCTGTTGCATCTGCCATCTTCAAGAAATAATGAGTAGAAACAGCACGATTAGCAACTCTTGAAAGTCTATCCTCCAAAACTCTTAAAATATCTTCAGTTAAAGTATTATTGTAATATCTATCTATTATTTCACGATAAGTACCAATAACCGTTGCTAAATAGTATAATGATCGCATCCTGCCTTCTACTTTTAAACTAGTAACACCAATATCAATAAGTTGACCAATATACCTAGCTAAATTATTATCTTTAGTAGCAAAAGTAAAATCCTTTTTTCCCTCAACTCCAAACGCAAATCTACATACCTGTGCACAACCACCACGATTGGCATCTCTATTAGTAACATAATTAGACAAAGCACATCTACCACTATAACAAGTACACATAGCACCATGAATAAAAACTTCAATATCAATACCAGTTTTTTCTATAATCTCTTTTATTTCAAAAAATGATACTTCACGAGCTAATACTACTCTATCAACCCCTTGTTTTTGAAAATATTCAACACTTTTATAGTTAGTTGTAGAATCTTGTGTGGATAAATGAACTTCTACCTGAGAAAAATTTTTTTTAATATAAGAAATAATAAAAGGATCACTAACAATAAATGCATCAATTCCTGCATCAACAACAGAAGCGATATACTCTTCTATCCCATCCATATCCTCATCATGAAAAACCATATTAACTGTAAGGTATACTTTTTTACCTAAATTATGGGCAAAGTTACAACCTTCTCTTATTTGATCCAATGTAAAATTAGTAGCATTCGCTCTAAGTCCATATTTCTCTCCTCCAATATAAACAGCATCTGCACCATACAATAAAGTAACTTTTAATCTTTCAATATCACCCGCTGGAGAAAGCAATTCTATTCTTTTCATTTTTTCACCTTATAGATAGTCTTCTTAAAAAAGAAACCAGTACTATCCCCCAATTTTTTATATTTTTCAACATAAGAAGTATCACAGCACCCAGAATCAATATATTTTTTAGTATCACCAATAAGTTCCAAAAAAGATGGAATTTTTTCCTCTCGAAACAATACATAATCAACGCCTGCTTGATATAATAAACAAATAATCGAAGTACCATTTAACACTTCATCAAGTAAAAAACCAGTACCATTCTTCTCCTCTTTTACTAATATTTTTTGTTTACTAATTTTTTCTAAAATTGTAAGTTTAGAATCACCAAATTCACCTAAATCTTCATAATAATTATGAACCAACCTTCTCCTACTATATCCAACACTAGGCAGACTAACAACTTCAACAATCGTCTTAATAGATGAACACCTAGCAATATTTACAATTTCATCTAAAGTAATTTCTTTAGAAAGTAAAGCATACTCAACACCATTATTATAATAATAATCACACGTACGAGAATTAGTAACCATATGTGTTTGAGACCAAACTAAATTAAAAGATAAAGATAACTCTTGCTTCAACTGTAAAACCGCTAAATCATAAAAGAAAACTCCTGAAATAGACATTTGATCTAACTCTTGTAATATGTTTTTTACATTATCTATCTCATCATTAAATATATTTTTATCCAACTTAACAAAAAATTCTATCTTTGGATACGTTTCTACAATTTGCTTAATTTCATCCAAAGAGAAAGTAACAGAGTTTAAAACAGAAAAATTTTCTAAACCGAGTAATAAACCATCACATAAATCAACATAATTAGAAATTTCTTTGCTAGCAACATCTACTAATACTTTCATTTATACACCTCATTTTTATTATATAGTAAAACTTCAAAAAAAGAAAGCAAAATAAAAGGTTGAACCTTTTCAACCCTTTAATATATATTCTCCCAACAAAATATTATTTTCACTTTGTAATGAACTGTTTTAAATAATGACAAAAACATTACTTTAATCTTTCATATTTAATATTGTCTATCTCTAAGTAATGCAGACATATATGTTTTTAATTCAGCAACATAATAAGAAACATACAAATCACCAGCAGTATT
>CALVKI010000006.1 GCA_944332635.1 uncultured Bacilli bacterium | reverse complement strand
TATCAAAATATTTATATAGCTTAGGTTATAAAAATAAAAAAGGTAAAAGACTTGATACCACAATACTTACAAGAATTATCGAAAACCCTAAATATAAAGGATATTATTGTGGACATAAAACGAAAGTATTAGATTACCGTACTAAAAAGAAGAAAAAATTAAATGAATCCGATTGGATTATTTATAAAGATTATGAAAATGTCCCACCAATTGTATCAGAAGAGTTGTGGGAAAGAGCAAACATTAAATTAAAGGAAAGACAAGATAGTTTTACCAATAGAGCAGTTAATAAAAAAGTGTTTCAAAACAGATATACTTATTCAGGTAAAATTTATTGTGGGAGACATGGCTTAACTTATCATAGATCATCTGCTGGTAAAAGGAAAAACAATCCAGTATGGGAATGCCAAGTATACCGAAAAGAAAGTTTAAAGGGATGTTCTAATCCTAGAGTGTTTGAACAAGAACTAGATATAGTTTTTAAAGATATGTTTAATAAATTATTGAAACAAAGAAAGGCTATTTTTGGTGAAATATTAAATGGCTGTAGGAACTATTTAGAAACAAATAATAATGAATCCGAAATAAAAAATATCGAATCTAAAATTTTAATATTTAATAATAAAAAAGATAAATTACTAGAACTTGTTATGGAAGAATACTTATCTAAAGAAGACTATAAAAAACAAGTAGATTTGATTAATGATGAAATATTTACTAATCAAAACAGATTAAAGGAATTACAAAATAATAAGCAAGATAAAAACTATATAGAAAATAAAATTTATGAACTTAAAAAGATTTTAGATAATTGTTTAAATGATGATAAATGTTATAGCGATGTTTTTAATGAATTAATTGATAGAATTTATGTTTATAAAGAGGAAAACAAAAAGATAAAACTAGACATTTATATTAAGACAGGAGAAAGTATAAATACATTCTCTAATAATTTGGGTAGAAAGTTTCATTTAATAGACGACTATACAACAAGTGACAGCAGTATCAGCCGTAGTAAATGGTGGCATTTTATATGAACCATATATTGTAAAAAGCATCTCTGAAAAAGAAACAGGAAGTATTATACAGCAAACAAAAAAGAAAAAAATTAGACAAGTTATTAGTAAAAAAACATCAAGAATTATGCGCCATGCTTTGGAAAGTGTAGTTGCAAAAGGTGGAGGTAAAAGTGCATATATTGAAGGATATCGTATAGGAGGAAAAACCGGTACCGCACAAAAAGTAAAAAATGGTGTATATATGGTTGGAAATTACATTATGTCATTTATGGCAGTTGTTCCATCAAATGATCCCCAAGCCGTTTTATATCTAGCTATAGATAATCCAAAAAATACAGCTTTACTTTCCAGTTATACAACAACTCCAATTGCTAGACGTATATTATTAGATATAATTGATTCTTTAGAAATTCCTAAACAAGAAGGAGAAATGAAAAAAGATTTAGAATGGACAGATATTCCAACACACAAAGTTCCCAATGTAGTAGGAAAAAGCGTAGATGAAGCTAAGAAAAAACTAGACAAGTTTACTATTCAATATTCTGGTACTGGAGATAAAGTGGTTGCACAATCACCAGAAGCAAATGAACAGTTAGAAGAAGGAGGGACAATTAGACTATTATTAGAGTAATTTGACACTAAACAATTATGGAAATAGGTAGAAAGTATATAAAAGAATTTAAATTTATGATACACTTAAAATGGTGAAAGATATGAACGAAACAATAGGTGCAAAAGGTGGTAGAAGAGATAAAAAAAGGACAATTATTATCACTTCTGAAAATAAAAAAAAGTTAAAAGAATATTATAAGAAAAAGAAAAAACTAAAATTAGAAAAATTAGAAAGAGAAGTAAAAAATCTCCAACTAGCTTCTTTTATTGTGGCAGTTCCAATTTCTCTTGTTGGAAATGTATATGATGCAATGTTTCATACTATAGACACAATAAAAGAGGAAGAAAAACGATTACAAACAGAACAATTACATCAAGCAGAAAAATTAGAATTAAGTGAAACATCTATTTACATAGAAGATTACCAAACAAATGATAGAAAATTTACAGACCACGGTTATCCTAAAACAATTGAAGGTAAGATGATAGTATCTTTAAAAGATAAAAATAAATTAGATGGTTCAAAGAACAGTATAGAAATAAAACTTCCTCCACAAACTGCTAAAGCACAAGTTTCTTTAATAGAAAATAATAAACTTGGAAATAAACAAGAAATTTTTGATCAAGCAAACCAAGAATCCAAAATAGAAGTATTAGAAGAAAAGCAAGATACAATACCTATGCCAGCAGCAGTGGGAATATCTTTGGAACAAAATCCGATTTTTCAAAAAGCTCAAGATAAAAAAATTGTTGTGAAATATGAAGAAAAATTCAAAGATATAAGAGAAGAATTAAAAGAATTAATTTATGAATATAACATATTAGCACAAGAAACTCATGACATATACACATCCAAAGAAGTAGAAAATATTTTATATCAATTAAACATGCTTATAAAAAAATTAGAAGAGTTAAAAGGAAAAATAAAAGTAGAAGTTGCTGATTTAGAAAATGAAAATTATTTAATAGAACTGGTAGATAACTACATAGAAAGTTTTAAAAATAGAAAAACAGTAGATGAAATAAAGGATTCAGCTCTATATATTATGCTTGCAGATAAAGTAGAAGAATTAACTAAAAAAACAGGAATCCTTAATATTAGATTAGAAGATAAAAAAGAAGAATTAGAATTAGATGAAGAAAAAATAGAAACTCTAAAAGATACCTATTATAACTATGACAACTTTAATAACCAGCTAATTTTTTTTCAATATGAACAAGATTTCATATTAAAAGAATTAGAACAAAGAGTAAAAGAATCTACATCTATAACAGAACAAGTAGAATATAGAATGCAATTAATGACAAAACAAAGTAAAAGACTTTTAAGAATGTTAGCAATTCCCATGATGATTCCAGGAGCAAGAAGTGCTAAAGCGATGGCTACAGCAACAGCTGCTTATATGTATTTTATGAAAAATTTAATGAATCCTAAATTGCAACAGAAAAAATATAGGATTATCTCGGTAACAGATTATAGTCGAGAAATAGAAACGAATATTTCTAAAGTAAGTGATGTTATTAGTCTAATTGGAAAGACATCCAATAAGTTAGAAGAAATGATAGTAAAGCTTGAAAAAGATTTTAAAGACTACATAAATGAAATACCCGAATGCAAAGAATTATTGTCAAACTTAAATAAATTACTATCAGAATTAAAACAAAAAGAGGAGGAATTAGCAAAAACTAAAAGTAAGCAAGAAAATTTATTGGAGAAAAATAATCAAAAAATAAAAACATTAGAAAGAGTAGAAGAAGTGTAAAGTTTTGTCTAAAATAGTAAAAAATGCATAATAATTTGTGAAGTATGATATAATATCACAAGAGAAATGGAGTGAACGAAATGCTATTATTAACCAAAGCTATCTTCGCGATAATGATTTGTTTTTTATCTTCAGCTGTATTAGGTTTAATTCTAATACCAATATTAAAAAAGTTAAAATTAGGTCAAAGAGTTAGCATATTTGTTGGAGAATCTCACAGAAAAAAGGAAGGGACTCCGACTATTGGTGGACTAATTTTTATTATTCCTACGATTGCCACTACAATCTTTTTAATTTTGACAAACAAGATTCCATATACAGCAAATTTGGGAATAGTTTTATTGGTATTTCTAGGTTATGCCTGCATTGGTTTTTTAGATGACTTTTTATCAATCAGAAGGGCTCAAAATGAAGGATTAACAACATATCAAAAGTTGATTATGCAAGTATTAATTGCTATCGGATTTTTCTATATATATATGAGAAATGGTGGTCAAACATCATGGGTAGTAGGGACTCTTCATATTGATTTAGAAATGGGCTGGCTTTATGGTTTGTTCATCTTATTCGTTTTAGTAGGGGCTAGTAATGCAGTAAATTTAACTGATGGATTAGATGGTTTAGCTGGTGGACTTTCTGCAATTTCGTATATTGCTTTTAGTTTAATTTCTTTAATGGTAGGATTTGAAGATATTGGAATCTTTAGTTTAATTTTAGTTGGAAGTTTAATGGGATATTTAATTTATAATACCCATCCAGCTAAAGTGATTATGGGAGATACAGGGTCATTAGCATTGGGAGCTACTATGGGAGCAATCGCTATTTTGACTCATAGAGAATTAACACTACTAGTTGTAGCCGGGATATTTGTAATAGAAACATTAAGTGTTATTATTCAGACTTTTTGGGTGCAAGTATTTCATAAGAAGCTCTTTTTAATGACCCCTATTCATCATCACTTTGAAAAATTAGGCTGGGAAGAAACCGATATAGTAAAATTATTCTGGGTAGGCGGATTACTGCTTGCAATGGCAGGAATTATATTTGGCGTCTGGTTGTAAAAAGATGTAAATAAATGATATGCTCTCATTATATTGATTCTATAATTATCATATAAAAGAAGAATCAAATAGAAAACTAGTAGAATTTGTCCATGAATCGAAGTTTGCTAATATTATAATAGTGGAATATATGAGCAATGTGGTACTGGCTATAATATGGAAGATTATGACTGAGCATTGATAAAAACAAAGATACAACCCAATAAAAGAACTGTAGAGGTTCTTTTTTTATTCAAAAAAAATATAATAAAATAGGTGATACCATGAAAGATGAAATAGATAAAATTTTAGTAACCGCAATTATTATATTATCTATCTTTGGTATTATAATGATATATTCCGCATCTAGTATATGGGCAGAATATAAATTTAATGATAGCTTTCACTATTTAAAGTATCAATCTATTTTTTTCTTGATTGGTATAATTATTATGTTTATAGTATCTAAGATAGATTATAAAATATATTATCAAAAGGCAAATAGTATTTTACTAATATGTATAATCTTATTAATATTAGTATTAATACCAGGAATTGGTAGTGTAAGAAACGGAAGTCGTAGTTGGTTTGGTATTGGTTCTTTAGGAATCCAACCAAGTGAGTTTGCTAAATTGGGTATGATTATATTCACTAGCAAATACTTAACCAACAGTAATAAATTTTTAAAAAGTTATAAGCAAGGAGTTTTTCCAATCTTAGGAATATTATTTTTCTTATTTGCCCTCATCATGTTACAACCAGATATGGGTACAGGTAGTATTTTAGTAGTATCTATAATAATGTTATTATTTATTGCTGGAGTAAATATGAAATTCTTTATAGGAATGGGAGTACTAGGGATAATTGGAGTAATTATATTAATCGTCATAGCTCCTTATAGAATGGATAGAATTACGTCATTTATAGATCCTTGGAGTGATGCATTAGGAACAGGATTTCAAATTATTCAGAGTTTGTATGCCATAGGGCCTGGAGGATTACTAGGAACTGGCTTTTTAAATTCTATTCAAAAACATTTTTATTTACCAGAACCACAAACAGATTTTATTTTTTCTATTATAGCTGAAGAATTTGGAGTAGTAGGAGCATTCATAGTAGTAGGATTATTTTCTATTATACTTTGGAGAGGAATAAAGATAGCTCTAAATAGTCATGATCAATTTGCTAAATATCTATGTATTGGTATGACTTTTCAAATTATATTTCAAGCGATTATGAATTTAATGGTGGTAATAGGTATGATACCTGTAACAGGTGTAATACTTCGTGGTACCCGCTTACTACATATACTTTTTAGCCCTTATAATAAGGGAAAAAACAAAATTGCATGATTTTAATAATTTAGGGAGAAAATTAATTTTTATGAAAAAA
>CALVKI010000005.1 GCA_944332635.1 uncultured Bacilli bacterium | reverse complement strand
TAAGTCCACGAAGAAGCCAAATGACTTCAATATTAGTAGAAGTAAGTTTCATTAACTTACGAGAAGAACGAATTTTGTTTTTATAACCGTAATAATATAGTTTTAAGAGATCATAAGGAGAATAAGCAGGTCTACCAATAATAGTAGGAGGGAAATAAAAACCAAGTTTTCTTAGGTCAAGAGAGTCTATAATCGCATCAATGATACGAACTTCATTATCAGGATCAAGAGAAGTCATAACGCATTGATTACGATCAATACCAAAGATTAATTTAGACATAAACGCACATTTTTACTATAATAATTATACCAAATACGTTAGCAAATAGCGACATTTTACGAAAAATAACAACTTTACTAATCCTTTAAAAATAAGGTCTAAACAAAATCCGAAGACTTTTCGAACATGCACGGGGGGGGTATATAAAGTTGACAATCATATATTCTTTTTAGTATAATAAATTAGAAAGGAGTGTATGAGATGGAGAAATTTGAAAAAAGAAGAAAAGGTGTAGAACTTTTATTTGACATAATATTTTGGTTTTATCTAATTGAAATTATCGGATATATTGTATTTAAAGTATTATATATTGCTGGAATAGCAACTGTAGATATTTTTAATTTAGGTGAATTTTTAATATTATTATTGGGTTTAGGATTGATGTTTTGTTCTGCAAGATTGGCACACGATGGTAAGATTTCAGCTGGGATTATAGGTATTATAGTTGCTGTATTCCAAGTGTTATTTGGAGATATACTTGGATTTATAATTGGATTATTACTTGGAATTGATTCTATTATGTATTTAATTAGTCATAAAGACTAAAATTGGGGGATATAGAAATGAATAATGATAATAATGGATTAAATAATTTAAACCAACAACCAATGAACAATAATGGATTAAATAATTTAAACCAACAACCAATGAATAATAATGGGTTAAATAATCTAAATCAACAACCAATGAATAATAATGGGTTAAATAATCTAAATCAACAAAATATTAATAATAATTCATCTTTTAATATGAATAAAAATGGAAAAAATACGTCGAAATTGGTTCTTGCTATAGTAATTGTTATTATTGTTATATCTGCAATTGTATTTGTTTTTAATATGGGTAGTTCGAAAAAGAGTTATATTGCAAGTGTAGGTAGTACGTTGGAAATAGAAGAGAAATATGAAATGCTTAACATTAAGGCTTTATCATCAATTGAAAAGAAGACTATTTCAGACAATATTTTTTGGAATGGTGATTTTCTAGCACTAAAAGTTATGGTAGAAAATCCTACAACTACTGATTTAGATTTCAGTCTTATTGATTTTTATCTTACTGATGCAGACAAAAATGAGTTATATATCACTGATAATTTGAATCCATATCGTGATAGTATTCTCAGTAGAACTATTTCAAGTGGTGATTCTGACGAAGGATATATTTATTTTTATAGTGATACAAGCGATGATGATATGACATCTATTTCTGATTATTCAAAGATTGATGATATTAAATATTTAAAAGTTTCTGTAATAAGTGATAGAAAAATAAGTGGTTCTTCTATGAATTATAACAAACAAGATTATTATTTAGAATTAAATTAATATTGTATTGAAAAGATGTTTTGATAGATTATATTTGACTATTTATAAACTAGCATAATTAGTTATATAGTGATACATAATTTAGTTAGTGAAAACACATATGCTTAAATAGGTGAGTTTTATGATAAAATATAATTGGTTCTTTGTCAAATAGTGTTGGTAACAATAAGTTTGATAAATGAATCGATTATGAAGGATGACGAAAATCATCCTTTTATAATACCTTTAATTAAGAAGAAAAGAAGTATGAAGTTTTTTAAATAATACATTTACTAAATTTGTGATATTTTCTTACATTTTTTTAGTTTTTTTGTTTCTGATTTTAAAACCACAGTGTCAATTTTAGGAATTATATCAGTTGTATATTTATGGTTTGGATTATATTACTAGGCATAAAAATATAAGTGAACTTGATCGAAAAGCAATATCTAATACTATATTAGACGCTTTAGTTGATTCTAAAGTTATGGATCTAACTAAACAATCATTAGATTTAGAAACAATGGCTATTGTTGATGATTTGAATCATATAACTTATGACTATCATCCTACTGTTACTAGTGTTCCATTGTCAATCAAAGAAAAAATGCGTCATAAGTGTTTGAAAATAACTGGCGGGGTACCAATTTCTTATTTTTTTGCTAAGCCTGCCGGTGATATCGATTATTGTATATATGATATGAATACAGCACTTAGTGCAGTTTTTGATGATTTTACCTTCGTTTCTTGTTCTTATAACTCTCCAACAAGGGAAAGGGTTAGAATAGAGGTTAGACTGTTTTTGGAAATAAGTTATCATGATGAGAAATACTATGTTGATGCATTGACAAAAAGAATGTTTAAAAGAGATTGGTTTGATAAAACTTATAATTTGGAGGAGAAAGAAAGAATTCCAAAAACAAACTTTTCCTCTTTCCAACAAAATTTTTATGATGAGCAAACAAGTTGTAGTGATGATTATTATATTTTGATAGATTTTTTAGAGCCACTTACTGATACCTTAAGAGGAACTTTTAAGAATGAAGAATTAATTTATGAGTTTGATAAGAGTAAAGAATACTTTCCAAAACAGTTTGAAAAAGCTAGTTGTTTAAGTGAAAAAAAGGAAAAGTCTTATGAAGAAAATAGGAAGTGTATAAATGGCTTTCTTTTTATAGTTTTTTCGATGCAGTATAATAAATTATAATTTATATAGTAGATTTATGTCTACTTTTTCTTTTGTTTAAAAAGTATGATATAATGAAAGGGATTGAAATTAAGAAAACATAGTACTAACAAATATTTAGCTTTTATTGTTGTAACAAACAATAAAATGGAGTAAAGTTT
>CALVKI010000004.1 GCA_944332635.1 uncultured Bacilli bacterium | reverse complement strand
ATTTTTTGTTCTAAAGTCCATTTCTTATGTTTTCCCATGAAAAAAACACCTCCAAATTCTTTCTAAATAAATTTTACCATATTTTGGTTCTTTTTATTTAGTGTGAACTTTAAAGGTATTATAATCTTATTTTTTCTTTTTTACTTTAATTTGTTTTTTTCTTTTAATTTGGGATTGTATCCTGTGACACAGGCTAATATACTGTGAAATGAACTTAATTCTTTACCTAAGGCTATTTTTTTATCAGCTTTGCTTACCATTTTTCCTTCTTTGTATTTACTTCTAGAAAATGATATAATTTTAATTTTTCTTCTTTTACTTGAATTTATGATATATTTTTTGATTTCCATTGGTAATTTTTCAAACTTTTTTTGATTGTGAAGTTCAGCATCTTTGTGATTAATAGTGCGTACTGGAAAGGGAAACATATGGTGTATAATTCCATCTAAAATGATTTCTCTTTCAATTGTTTCTTTAAAAGACTCTGGGTACCAGGTTGCTGCATTGATTGCGGCTTCTATTGGATGAGTAAAACCATGTTTATTGAAAAAAGCTTTTTTATAATCTTTGTTTTGCCATGGTAGTTCATAAAGATCATGAAATAAAGCAATCTTTATAGCTCTTTCTTGTTCTTTTTTTTTCCATTTTTTCTTTTTGGTTAGTTTATAAGTTAAAATTGCATCACTAATGATGTGTTCTCCTAGACTTATTTTGGCATGATGGGGAAATTCTTCTGCATTCATTCTTTTTTGAAATTCTTCATGTTTAATAATGGGAATTGCAATTTCAAGAAATTCATTTTTTTCTTTGACATCTAATGTAAACTTATCTAATAGGTTATTTAATAATTGTAGATTTTCCTTTTTTATTTGCAAATTATTCATTCCTTTCTCTTTCTTTTAGTTTTTTGGTTTGTTTGCTTTTCGTATTCTGTTTTTAACGTTATAAGTTCATTATATTCATTTTGTAGCATTTTTATTTCTTCTATTAAAGTAAAATTAAATTTTTTTTTACTTATTTGTTCTAGAATATCATCTTTAACTATGTTAAATTCTGGGAAGACTGAAGCAATAGATGTGAAGTATGTAGGAGTTGTCTCTGTTACAAATTGTGTATCTTGTTCTAATTTTTCTTGTTCTCGTTTAATGATTTTTGAAAGTTTTTGTTTTGTTTTTATATTTGTAGTTCCAGATTCAGTAAAGTTTTTAATTATTAGTTTAATGTTTCTATCAATTTCACGATTATTTCTAATTAAATTAATAATTAATTCTTCAAAGTTTTCTGCTAAAGGAAAGTGAGCTTTATAATGTCCATTGTTGGTTAGGCTTAAGTCATTTTGAATATCTAATATTTCTTGTATTCTTTTTTTTATGGATTGATATTCTTCATCAGTGATTAAATTCCTTTTGTTCATTATCTTTTTCCTTTCTTTCAGTATAAAAAAGATTTATTTTTTTGTCAATTTAGTAAGAAAATAATTATTTTTTTCTAATAATAAAAGTGGAGGTGGAAGAATTATTGAAGGTAATATTACAGGATGGTAATAAGGATTGCGGTGTTTGTTGTTTACTTTCTATTATTCGATATTATGGGGGCGATGTATCGAAGGAATATTTGAGAGAGTTGACAGGTACAACAAAAGCAGGGGTTTCTTTTTATCAATTATTAGAAGCGGCTACTTCTTTAGGTTTTTCTTGTGAAGGAGTAAAAGGTGAGGTCTCTTTGTTAGATAGTTCTAGACTTCCTTGTATTGCTCATATTATATATCGAAAAAAATATCAGCATTTTGTTGTTGTGTATGCTATAAATACGAATAAAAAAGAAATTATATTAATGGATCCTGCTAAGGGTAAGATAACTTTATCTTTTTCTGAATTTACAATGTTATCTAGTGGTTATTTTCTTTATTTATCTTTAATTAAACCATTGCCTGTATTTTATGAAAAGAAGACTCTGTCTTGGTTTATTAAACATTTTTGTAAGTGTCATCGATTATATTTTTTTCTTATTTTGATTAGTTCATCTATTTGTCTTATTTGTGAATTAGTTATTACTTTTCATTTTCAATATTTATTCGATTATGCTATTACATATTCAGTTTTTTCTTTTGCATTGCAATTTAGCTTTTTTCTTTCTTTGTTTTATTTGAACTTATTATGTTTTAATTTTTTTAAAAATTTTC
Source organism: uncultured Bacilli bacterium (assembly GCA_944332635.1). Lineage (GTDB taxonomy): Bacteria > Bacillota_I > Bacilli_A > RF39 > UBA660 > Faecimonas. Next base: position 20,857 of record CALVKI010000004.1, on the reverse strand, counting down.
TCTTAACTAAACTTAGTTTAATTTTTGATAAAGAATTAATTTTTTACGTTTATAAACAAATTCTTCTACTTCCATATTTGTTTTTTAAAAATAGAACTTTAGGCGAAGTTTTAGAGCGCTTACAAGATGTTATTAAAGTTAAAAATTTTATTTTACGATTTGTTTCTTCATTTCTCATTAATTTTTTCTTCTTTCTCGTTTTTGCTTGGCTGCTTTTTAAAATTCATTGGAGTTTTATAATTTTATTTTTTTGTTATATTTTCTTTTCTTATATTTTTAGTTTTTCTTTGTTTAAAATTAAAAAAAAACATCAAAAAAGGGTATTGTTGAGGAGGGATGCTGTTCAGTCTTTTTTAGTAGAGAATTTTCAAAATGTTGATACGGTAAAAGGTTTGCATTTAGAATATATTTTTTTAGAGCAATTTCAAAAAAAATATGATAATTTTTTAATGAAAGATTATTGCTTGGAAAAACTTTTATTATTAGAAGAATATATTAAAAATTTTTTCTTTTATATTATTCTTATTATATTTTATGTTATTGCAGCTTATATGTTGATTGATGACCAGTTAACAATTGCAAAGTTTTTTGTATGTCAGCACGTTTTTCGATATTTGATGGGATATTGTAATGATTTTTTTTCTTTCTTTTTTGAAAGTTATCAACTTCCACTTTTAATTTCTCGGGTTCAAGATTTATTTACTATATTTAGAGAGAATTTTGATGGTGGAGCTTATTATCAACTTATGCAATTACAAGGAGATATTGTTTTTTCCAAGCTTTCTTTTTCTTATTCTAGTAGCAAATTATTTCAAGATTTATCATTCACTATTTCTTTTGGTCAAAAAATTCTTTTAACTGGAGAATCTGGAGGAGGAAAGAGTAGTTTAGTTAAAATAATTATGAGATATTTGGAAGTTCCTTTTGGTATGGTTAAAATAGGTAATTTTGATATTAATCATATACATTTGGATATTTTACGACAAAGAATTTCATATATGACAGGAAGAGAATTATTATTTTCTAATACTTTTTTATATAATATTACTTTAAATCAAGAAATTGATGATAAAAAAGTTAAGGAAGTTTGTTCTTTAATATTATTAGATCCTTTAATAGAAAAACTTCCGCTTGGATATCAAAGTATGGTAGAAGAAAATGGATTTAATTTTAGTAGTGGTGAACGTCAAAAAATATTGCTTGCAAGATGTTTACTTAAGAATAGTGATATTTATATTTTTGATGAGGCATTTCATCAAATTGATGTAGAGCAAGAAGGTATTATTTTGAAAAATATTTTTTCATACTTAGAAGATAAAACCGTAATTGTTATTAGCCATCGATTACAACATTTGAATTTATATGATAAGAAATATCGGTTGCAGAAAGGAAATATTTATGAATTCTAAAAATTATGAATCATTTTTTCTGATTTGGATATTTTTTTTCATTTTTATCATTGGTTTTATTGGTACTTTTATTTTTAGTATTTTTACTTCTAATATTCGGAAATATCAAATGATAACAGGTTTAGTTTCAGATAAGAATCAGATAATGTTGTTTGTTTCTTATAAACAACTTCATTGGCTTTATCGTAATCATGTTGTTTTAATTGATGGTAAAAAGGTTAATTTTTCTATAGATAGGAATTTACCTAGTACATTATCTAAGAAAAATCAAGAATTTTATCAAGTCTACTTATCTGTTCCTATTAAAAGTTATTCAATCAATGATGCTATCATTGTAGGTTTTTTACAGGAACGAGTGAGCTTTTTGTCTGTTTTTTTTGAAATGTGGAAGGGAGGATAAATGCGAATAGTTAATAATTTTGAATTAGATAGAGTGAAGGGAGGTGTATCTGGTTGGGTAGTAGTAGGAATTGCTGCAGTGATAGTTTTTCTTGCAGGAGTATTTGAAGGTATTACTAGTCCCAACCCTTGTCAAAATGAAAAAAGTTGATATTTATGAGTTGGATACTGTTGTTGGTGGTGACAGTATTTCTGGTACGGTTATTAATGCATTTACTAATATTATTAAATTATTAATGGATGCTGGAAGGAGTTTGGGTAGTTCAATTAGAAGAGTAAGTGAAGGTAATTTATGTCCTTTAGAATAGTAATAATTGGATTTGTTTTTTTATTATTAGCATTATATTTTATTTATAAAATAGGTGTTTTTATTGGTGGTTTATTATAACATTTAAATTTTATTGTAAAAAAGTTTACAAAAAATGTTGAAATATAAGGAAAGGTTTGATATAATTCATTGTAGTTATGGCGAAGGGAGGGATAATTGATGGCAACACAAGTAACTGTAAAAAATGGTAATTTGGATTTAGCACTAAGAAAATTTAAACAAAAAGTAGCTAGAGACGGTGTCCCTTCAGAGTGCAAAAAACGTGAATCTTATATTAAACCAGGAGTAGCTAGAAGAGCAGCTAAAAAAGAAGGAATCAAAAATTCAAAGAAGAGAAATCGTAAAGATAATAGAGACTAGAGTCTCTTTTTTGTTAAATTTAGTATTTTTATAATAAATCAATGTTATATATAGTTTTTTAGGTTTGGCAAAAGGTTAATAATCAATTATAATATGATTAAGGAGATGAAGATATGGTAGAAAAATTAAGACAAGATATGGTTGAAGCAATGAAAAAAAAAGAAAAAGAGCGTTTGACGACACTTCGCATGATTAAAGGTGATTTGGATAAAGAACATATTGATAAAAAGCGTGAAATTAATGATGATTTATTAGTTGAAGTTATTAATCGTGGTATTAAGCAAAGAAAGGATTCAATTATTGAGTTTGAAAAAGGTGGAAGAAATGATTTGATAGAAAAAACTCAAATTGAGATTGAAATTTTACAAAATTACTTGCCAGAACAATTGTCTTTTGATGAAATTTCTTGTATTATTGATGAGGCTTTTAAAATAGTTAATCCTAGTGGTTCTCATGATATGGGAAAGATTATGAAAGAAGTTCAACCTAAGTTAAAAGGTCGTGCTGATATGAAACAAGTTAGTGAAATAATTAAAGCTAAATTATAAAAAAGACTAAAAAGTCTTTTTTTTTCATATCTTTTATTAGGTGATGCTTTTGTGCTTTCTAGAGTAAAAGATTATATTTTGGATGATGAATTTCGTCTTACTTTATTGGAACATCGCTTTGTTGCTGTTAATTTTACTAAGATTTTGTCTTTAGAGGAGTCGCGTGTTTCTTTTTTAACTTCTTATGGGAGGGTTGTTGTAAAGGGTGAGAATTTTGTATTGCAACGTTTATTAGAAGATGAAGTATTAGTTGGTGGATGTGTTGAGGGGATTGAGGTGTTCTATGAATAATCATTACCGTATTCTAATTCGGGGTAAGAATCCCTCCTATTTTCTTTCACTATTAATCAGTATGCATATTTCTATTTATCATAGGGAAGATTGTTCATCTGGTCTTATTTTGGAAGTTGATGAAAATGATTATAATAAAATTGTAAATATTAAAACTAGTTATAAAGTTATTGTATTGAATCGATACGGTTTTTTAAAGTTGCGGTATTTATATTCTAAATATTTTATTTTTTTATTGGGTTTAATTTTCTTTTTTGGAATTTTGTTTTTGCTTAGTCATTTAACTTTTCAGATAGAAATTATTCATTCTAATCATGAGCTACGTTCTATTGTTTATCAAGATTTAAAAGAGTTTGGTATTGAAAAATTTCATTTTAAAGTAAGTTATGAAAAAAAAGAAGAGATTGTTAAGAAAATTTTAGAAAAAGAAACAGAACATATTGAATGGCTTGAAATAGAAGAGATTGGTACTAAATATGTAGTACATGTGGAAGAAAGAAAAAAAAATAAACAAGAGGATAAATGTTATGCTAGGAGTATTATTGCAAAAAAAGATGCGATGATTTTAGATATAGAGGCTGAGGAAGGGGAAGTTGTAAAAAAAAGATTAGACTATGTAAAAAAAGGTGATATTATTATTAGTGGTCTTATTTATAATAAAGAAGAGATAGTTAGTAAAAGATGTGCTAGGGGTAAAGTTTTTGGCGAGGTGTGGTATCAAGTAAATTTATCTATTCCAAAACATTATTATGAAGAAAAAGTTACAGGAAAAAAGAAAAGTCAATTGGAAATACAATTTTTAGGATCTACATATAATTTGTTTTCTGATTATAAAAACTATCAGAAGAAAAGTATATCAATTCTTAAATCAAGAATTTTACCTATCCAACTTTTATATTCTACTTATTTAGAAACAGAAGTTACTGATAAAAGTTACAATTTAAAGTCTATTGATTCAGTAGCATATCATCTTGCAACTGATAAACTTCTTAATAAACTTTCTAAAGATGATGAAATTATTTCTAAAAAAATTTTGAAAAAGTATGAAAAAGATAGTAAAATAGAAGTAGAAGTGTTTTTTAGAGTAAAAGAGGATATTACAGATACATTAAGTCTTCGTGATATAGATATTACTAAGGAGAACGAACAAGAGGAGGAGTAGACATGTTTGAACCACTTTCGTCTACAATTCATGGGGTTGTTAATTTTACATGGCCTATGGTGCTTATTTCTACTATTATTATTGTGTCATTTCGAGTAGCTTATTTATTGAAAAATCATTCTAAGTTTATTTTATATCAAGATTTATTAATGTTGAGTTTTATTATTTATGTTTTATGTTTATTCCAAGTTGTTACTTTTCAGGATACTGTTAGTTGGTCTAGTAATAATTTTATTCCTTTTAAAGAAATTTTTCGTTATGATTTTGGAAGTCGATTATTTGTTAAGAATGTTGTTGGAAATATGCTTTTATTTTTACCATTTGGTTTTTTTATTAGTTATTATTTAAAATGTGAAAAAGTATGGCTTCCTATTGTTCTTGCTCTTATTGCATCTTGTTCTATAGAAACAGTGCAAATGATTATTGGAAGAGTTTTTGATATAGATGATATTATTTTGAATTTAATAGGTGGTGTTTTGGGATTTCTTTTTTATCATTGCCTTTCTAAATTTGCTAAAAAACTGCCAGATGTATTGAAAAGTGAAACTTTTTTAAATATAATAGCGATTGTTTTGTTAATTGGGTTAATTACGTTGATTTAGGAGTGATATTATGAATGAGTTGGAAATTTTTAATGAAACAAATGAAGAAATTTGTGAGTTAGAAACAGTAAAAGATGTTTTGGTTTATGCAGTTAAGAAAGAAAAATTAACAAATGTTGTTTTTAATGTTATTATCGTCGATAATGATTATATTCATCACCTTAATAAAAATTATCGTCATATTGATAAGGAGACAGATGTCATTACATTTGCTTTGGAAGATGAAAAAGAGATGGTAGCTCCTGATGGAGAAAGAGTTTTGGGTGATATTTATATTTCTGTTGATAAAGCAAGAAGTCAAGCAAAAGAGTATAAGCATTCACTACTTCGTGAACTTTCTTTTTTGGCTATTCATGGTTTTTATCATCTTTTAGGTTATGATCATATGACAAAGGAAGAAGAAAAAGTGATGTTTTCTAAGCAAGAGGAGGTATTACATGAGTGTAACATCGAAAGATAAAAAGAGTGGGATTTTGGATAAAAAAAGATTAGTTGATAGCTTTCGATATGCGTTTTGTGGTGTTTTCGAAGCATATAAAGGTGAACAAAATTTAAAGATTCATACTGTTATTGCTATTTTTGTTGTTATATTTGGCTTTATTTTTCAAATTAGTTATATTGAGTGGTTGGTATGTTTAGTTTTGATAGGATTGGTATTGATGGCTGAATTTTTTAATACAGCGATTGAATTTGTTGTCGACTTAGCATCTCCTGATATACATCCTTTAGCAAAACTGGCTAAGGATACTGCGAGTGCTGGAGTACTTATGATGGCTATTATTTCGGCTATCATTGGTTTTATTATTTTTGTTCCTGAAATTATAGAATTTGTGCGAGGTATAATATGAAAGAGAACTTGTTAGAGTTACATAAAAATAGTTATGTTCCTATTTCTAATTTTCCTGTTTCTGCTTGTGTAGTTACTAAAGATGGTAGGGAGTTTTATGGTGTTAATGTAGAAGATGCTAGTACAAGAGCCGGTACATGTGCAGAACGTGCGGCTATTTTTAACGCTATAACGGCAGGAGTAAAAAAGGAAGACTTTAGTGAAATTCATGTTATGGTATCTAGTGGAAAGATAGGTATGCCATGTTTTGTTTGTAGACAAATGATTTCTGAAATGTTTAGTGAAGATTGTTTTGTTTATTGTTATTCTACGGATGGTGAAGTGGTAAAGCATACAGTTCATGAGTTATGCCCATATCCTTTTGGAGAGGAAGATTTAATATGAAATGTGGATTTGTTAGTTTAGTTGGTAGACCAAATGTTGGTAAAAGTACATTACTTAATAGTTTGCTTGGAATGAAACTTGCTATTACGTCTAATGTTAGTGGGACTACACGTAATGTTATTCAGGGAATTTATAATGATGATGATTCACAAATTGTTTTTATTGATACGCCTGGTATTCATAAACCTAATCATAAATTAGGTTCTTTATTGAATAAGAAAGCTTATAATAATATAGAAAATGTTGATGTTATTTTATTTTTGGTAGATATTTATAAAGGGTTTGGAAGAGGTGACCAATTTATTTTAGAAAAAATAAAAAATCATGATGTTCCAATATTTCTGCTTTTAAATAAAGTTGATCAATTTAAAGATAAAAGAGTTTTGTTAGAAAAAATTAATCAGGTAAGAGAAAAATATGATTTTGCAGAGATTATTCCTATTTCTGCTAAGAAGAAAAGTAATTTGAATACTTTAATTTCCTGTTTGAAGAAATATTTATCTGATATGGATAGAATTTATTCAGATGAAGAGCTTACTAACGTTTCTACAAGATTTATTATGGCTGAATTTGTTCGAGAAAAAGTTTTGGAATTAACTAGACAGGAAATTCCACATAGTGTTACTTGTTATGTTGAAAATTATGAAGAAGATGAAAAAGTTGTTCATATTCAAGTTTTGATTGTCGTGGATCGTGAAAATATTAAGAAAATAATTATTGGTAAAGATGGAGCAATGTTAAAAGAAATTGGAAGTCGAGCTAGATATGATATGGAAGATTTTTTAGGTAAAAAAGTTTATTTAGAAACTTATGTAAAAACTTTAAAAAATTGGAGAGATGAAGAAAAGTATTTTTTAGAACTGGGGTTAAAAGATGAAGAAGAGTGATTTTAAATAATTTGAATAAAAAGAAAAAAAGTCATCACTATATAAATATAGAGGTGATTTTAATGGAAAATATTTTATGGGAATTGTTTAAGAGAACTGGTCAAATTAAGTATTATCATTTATATCAAGCAATTATAAAGAAGAAGTGATGAATTTTGAAAATAGAATGTGTAGAGGGAATCGTTTTAAGTGAGACAAATTATAGTGAATCTAGTAAAATTTTGAATGTGTTCACAAAAGAGCATGGGCTTATTGGAATTTTGTCTAAAGGTTGTCGAAATATGAAGTGTAAATTGCGTGGTGTTAGTCGTAAGCTTTTATATGGGAAATTTTATATTCGATATAAAAAAGACGGTATATCTACTTTAACTGCTGTAGATGTTATAGAATCATATTCTAAGTTACTTATGGATTTAGAAAAGATAAGTTATGCTTCGTTTTTGGCAGAACTTACTTTACAAGTTGTTCGAGAAAATGACGATTCTTCTATTTTAGAGTTGTTGAAAAATACATTGAAGAAAATGGAAGAAGGTTTCTCTACTATTGTTCTTTCTGAAATTTTAGAGCTTAAGCTTTTAGATTATTTGGGAGTTAGTCCTAGTATTGATTGTTGTGGTGTTTGTGGTAGTTCTAAGGATATTGTTACTGTTGATTCAAGTGCTGGTGGGTATTTGTGTAGAAATTGTTATCATAATGAACCTATAGTTTCTGATAGAGCAGTAAAGTTATTGAGATTATTTTATTATGTTGATATTAATAGTATTTCTAAATTAAAGGTTAGTGATTCTGTTGTGTTAGAAATTAATCAGTTTTTAGATGATTATTATGATAGATATACGGGGATTTATTTAAAAAGTAAAGATTTTATTAGACAGTTACATAAATTGATACAGAATTGATTTTGTGATATAGAATAGCTACGTTTCAGATGGGATGACTATATGTTTGGAATGATTAAAATTTTGTTTTGGAGAAGGAAGATAAAAAGTATTCGTCATCAGTATTTATTTGTAAATATTAGTTTTTAATTTGGTAAGAAGAAATTTCTTAAAAATTCTTGACATAATTTTTTTAGTTTTGTATATTATATGTAATAAGTGTGATGACCGGTCTTGGAAAACCGTGAGCAGTATATGTTAAAGCTGATTCTTCTAGAATAAGTAAGGTGGAACCGCGGGTGTTTGCTCGTCCTTATATATTCTAGAATTTTTTTATTTATAAAGAACAGTCAATCGATTATCGATTGCTATCTTATTATGGTTTTTATTCTGTTTATTGCTTATTTTGGTAGTTGCTAAGAAAGTTATGTTTAGATTTAAAAACTATTACATATAGAAGAGGAGATATATTTATGGAAAAATTAACGATGGAAAAATTAACTAATTATTGTAAACAATATGGGTTTATCTTTCAGGGTAGTGAGATTTATGGAGGGTTAGCTAATACTTGGGATTATGGTCCTTTAGGAGCTAGGTTAAAAAACAATGTTAAGGATACGTGGAGAAAACGTTTTATTCAAGAGAGAAGTAATGCATATGAGGTTGATGCAGCGATTCTTATGCATCCTAGAGTGTGGGAAGCTAGTGGTCATGTATCTGGATTTTCTGATCCATTAATTGATTGTAAAGAGTGTAAGATGCGTCATAGAGCTGATAATTTGATTGATGATTTTGATAGTGAGGCTCATGCTGATGGTATGTCCCAGGAAGAGATGATGGCATACATTAGGGAACATAAAGTTCCTTGTCCTAACTGTGGTAAGAGTGATTATACAGACATTCGTCAATTTAATTTGATGTTTGAGACGCATCGTGGAGTTACTGAAGATGGAAAAAATAAAGTTTATTTGCGTCCCGAAAATGCTCAAGGCGAGTATGTTAATTTTTTGAGTGTTCAGCGTACTATGAGAGCAAAACTTCCATTTAGTATTGGACAAATTGGTAAGGCTTTTCGAAATGAAATTACGCCGGGTAACTTTACTTTTAGAACGATTGAGTTTGAACAAATGGAATATCAAACTTTTTGTAAAGAAGGCATTGATAGTGAGCTTTATCGTTATTTTAAAGATTATGCAAAAAGTTATTTTTTAGATTTGGGTATTCCTGAAACAAAATTGAGATTTCATGATCATGAAAAGTTGGTTTTTTATGCTAAAGAAGCTTGTGATATTGAATATTTATTTAGTTTTGGATGGGGAGAAATAAATGGTACTCATAATCGTACAAATTATGACTTGTCTCGTCATCAAGAATATTCTGGAGTATCTCAAGAATATTTAGATCCAGAAACTAATGAAAAATATATTCCATATATTATTGAATCTACAGTTGGGTGTGACCGTTTGGTACTTGCTTTACTTGATAACGCTTATCATGAAGAAACTTTAGAAAATGGAGATACTAGAGAACTTATGAAATTTCATCCTGCAATTGCTCCATATAAAGTAGCTGTATTACCATTAAATAAAAAGTATCATGGAGAAAAGGCTAAAGAGGTTTATAGTTTGTTTTCTAAATATTTTATGACTAGTTATGATGAAACAGCTTCTATTGGTAAGCGTTATAGAAGATGTGATGCAATTGGTACACCGTTTGCTGTTACTGTTGATGATGAAACTTTAAACAATGGTACTGTTACTTTGAGAAATAGAGATACTATGGAACAAATTGTATTGCCTTTAGAAAAAGTAGTTAATTATATAGAAGAAAGAGTTAATTTTTAATTCTTTTTTATGTTTATGGTAAAAAGTTTTTCTTTTTGTTATACTTATTTTGGTTAATGATTGGAGGATGATATTTATGAAGCCAATAATAGGAGTACCTTTGAGATATACTCATATGAATGATGGTAGACCAATTTTATATATTGGAGAAAAAGTTAGAAGAACTCTTCAGAAAGCAGGTGGCTTGGTGTTTTCTATTACACCTTTTCAAGATGTAGACTATATTAATACAAAAGGAAATGAATTTCCTCAATTGACAGAAGAAGAAAAAGTGTTAATTGATAAAAATTTAGAATGTTGTGATGGCTTATTTTTTCCAGGAGGAGTTAAAATTACTCCATATGATAGATATCTTTTAGAGGTTGCGATAGAAAAGAAGATACCAGTTTTAGCAGTTTGTCTTGGTATGCAAATGATGAGCTGTTATGGTGAAGAAGTAAAATTAGAAAGTAATGAAAGTAATATTTTGCATAATCAAGAAAATGATGATTTATCTTTGGTTCATGAAGTAACTATTTTGAAGAATAGTAAACTATATGGCATCCTTGGTAAAGAAAAAATTATGGTTAATAGTTTTCATAATTATCATGCAACAAGTAATTATATTTATAGAACAGTTGCAACTAGTTCTGATGGTCAGATAGAAGCACTGGAATATCCAAATGATATTTTTAATTTAGGAGTTCAATGGCATCCAGAAATTAGTTATGATTTTGATGATAATTCTAGAAAGGTAATTGATGCTTTTGTTTATCAAGCTAAAGTTAGAAAAAAAGTGAAAAAAGATATAATGACTCTTACTATTTAAATTTTTCCTTTTTTTATGATATACTATATATCATTATTTTGTTTTACAGACTTGTTTTATGAAAAAAGTTAGAAAATTTATGTGTAGATATTTTAATGATATCTTTATTTACTTGTATTAAAGAGGATTCTGTTCGTGAGACAGTTAGGATAGAAAAAAATATCTATTTATGTTCTTCTTACCTTTAGTATAATTTTAGAGATAAATTTTAATGTCTTAATTAGTGAAGAGGCATGTAAATTTTTAGATGATGCTAAAGAATATATGCAATGGGTAAATGCACCTAATGTAGTTTTTGAGGGGTATAAACGAGAAGGTCAAATAACCGAAGAAGAAGCACGTGAAGAGTTAAATAATATGGCTATAGAAAATGTATTTGCTATTATTGATAAAGATACCGAGCAGTTTATTGGATTAACTGGGTTTACTAATACACAGGCAATGAATCAAAGGAGTCATATGTGGATTAAAATGTGCCCGGATATTGATTACGATTCTCAGATTTTTAATGGTGTACAAGCTACAAATTTAATGTTAGAGTATGCTTTTGATATTATGAATTTACATAGTGTTGTGGTAGATGTTCCTATATTTAATCAACAAGCTTTGGATATTTGTACTAATTCACAGTTGTTTTTTATGGGAGAGAGAAAATATTCATCTCGATTAGGTGAGAATTTGTATAGTACTGTTTCATTTCAGTGTACTAAACCATTATATGGAACGAAAAACCAGGCTACTAAATTGAATTTTTCCAATCGTTGTTGCTCTATCAATGGGTTAGCTGTTGATGAGGCTAATTTGCAAAGGGTGTTGAATGGTGAACATATTCGACTTTGTAAATATGATGGACAGAAGGATTATATTTCACGTATGGCATCATTTTTAAATGACCCTAGGGTATCTATTCCTCTTGGAGAATATAAGACGAACTGGAATGATTATCGAGCTAAAAAACATTTAGAATCTGTTGATTATGTGATAGAAAAAGACTCTGGTATTATCGGATATATTAATTTGTTTAGAAAAGATTTATATAATAAAACAGCGGATTTAGAAGTTATGATTGGTGATGCTAGTGAACAAAATAAGGGATATGGAACTGAAGCTGTACAATTGTTTTTGGATGAACAGTTTAAAAATGGACCGTTTAATTCTTTAGTTAGTAGTGTTTTTGAATTTAATTTGCCATCTCAAAAATTACATGAATCTGTTGGGTATCAAGAAATAGGAATTCGTCCGGAAGCATATTATGCATATGGTAAACTTAATAATATGCATATTTATGAGATAAATCGAGATATATATGAAAAAAAGAAAGGGAAAAAGTAAAAAAGTGTTGACAAATAATAGTTGTTAGCATAAAATATTACTAGTCGAGAAAGAAGGAAAGAGATTTATATCCACCTGATTGCAACTAGCGATGGGTCAAAAGCCTAGGAACAAAGTTTGTTTTGTTACGTTTTGGTTTGAGTGGATATAATTTTATATCCACTTTTCTTTTTCTTGTAATATACGGAGGTGTTAATTATAGCAAATAATAAGGGTAATCAGCCTATTAATGATCAAATTAAAGCTCGTGAAGTATTAGTTATTGGTCCTAATGGGGAACAAGTTGGAGTTAAATCTATCCAAGATGCACTTACTTTAGCTAATTATGCTAATTTAGATTTAGTTTTGATGAGTCCTAATGCCAATCCACCTGTATGTAAAGTGATGGATTATAATAAGTATCGTTATGAAAAACGTAAGAAGGAAAAAGAAGCTTTGAAAAAACAAAAAGCTAATATGTCTGAGTTAAAAGAGTATCGTTTATCACCAGTTATTGATGTTGGAGATTTTGAGACTAAGCTTAGAAATGCTTCTAAATATTTGGAAAAAGGTGACCGTATAAAATTAACAGTTCGTTTTAAAGGACGACAAATGACACATACGGAATTAGGTAAGGAAGTATTGGAACAATTTGCATCTCGAGTTACAGAAATTGCGGATATAGAACAAAGCCCCAAATTAGAGGGGAGAACCATGACTATGTTATTGGTTCCCAAGAAAAATAAATAGTAGGAGGAAATGTTATGCCAAAAATTAAAACACATAAAGGAACTGCAAAAGTTGTAAAAGCACGTAAGAATGATTATAAAATTGGACGTCCAGGTAGTCGTCATAATACTGGAACAAAATCTACAAATGTTAATAGAAAAAATAGAAAAGGATCTAATTTAAGTAAAGCAGATCAAAACAGATTAAAAAATATAATTTAATTTTATGTAATAATTTGAAGGAGGAAGAAACATGGCAAGAGTAAAGAATGGAGCAGTTACAAAAGCTCGTCATAAAAAAGTATTAAAACAAGCTAAGGGTTACTTTGGCAGTAAACATAGACTTTATAAGTCAGCAAAAGAACAATTAATGCATTCTGGACAATATGCATTTAGAGATAGAAAACAAAAGAAGAGAGAATTTAGAAAATTGTGGATTACTAGAATTAATGCTGCATGTCGTCAAAATGATATTAGTTATTCTAGATTTATCGAAGGTTTAACTAAAGCTGGTGTTGAGGTTAACCGTAAGATGTTATCTGAAATTGCTATTAATGATTCAAAAATGTTTAGCGAATTTGTAAAAATCGCACGTGACGGAAAAGCTGGTAAAGTTACTCGTCAAGAAGAAGTTATTGGACATGAGGTTACATTAACTGTTTCAAATGATGAAATAAAAAAAGAAGAGAAGAAGGAAGTTGTCGATTTTTCTAAAATGACAGTAGCTGAATTAAAAGAAGCTGCTAAGAATGCTAATGTAGAGGGTTATTCTACTATGAAGAAAGCAGAGTTAGTCGCAGCATTAAATAAATAAAATAATCATATTAGTGAATTTATTTGTCTAGTGCCTTTGGGTGATGAATATTAGAAACTAATAGAAGAAAAAACGAAAAGGAGAATTATATTTATGGCTATAGTATCAATGAGTTATTTATTAGAAGCTGGTGTTCATTTTGGACATCAGAAAAGAAGATGGAATCCAAAGATGAAGGAATACATCTATACTACAAGAGATGATATTTATATTATCGATTTACAAAAAACAGTAAAAAAATTAGAAGAAGCATATGAAGCAATGAAAGCAATTGCTGAAGCTGGTGGAAAAGTTTTATTTGTAGGAACAAAAAAACAAGCACAAGAAGCTGCTGAGGAATGTGCTACTAGAACTAATATGTATTTTATTAATGAAAGATGGTTAGGTGGTACTTTAACAAATTTTAAAACTATTCGTTCAAGAATTAAGAGAATGGATGATATTAATAAGATGGAAACTGATGGAACATTTGAGTTGTTACCTAAGAAAGAAGTTATCCAGATTAAGAAAGAATATGCTAAATTAGATAAAAATTTACGAGGAATTCGTGAAATGAAAAAATTGCCTCAAGCATTAGTAATTGTTGATCCTCGCAAAGAAGAGAACGCAATTAAAGAGGCACGTATTTTGGGTATTCCAGTATTTGGTGTTGTGGATACTAATTGTGATCCTGATTTGGTTGATTATGTTATTCCTGGTAATGATGATGCTGTTCGTGCTGTTAAATTGTTACTTGGTGTATTAACAAATGCTATTGCTGAAGTTAATGGTAATGATATAATTGATTATATTAATGAAGATGATAAAACTAAATCTGAAAAGAAAGCAAAAAAAGAAAGTGTAAAAGAAGAAATTGCTGAAGAAAAAAAGGAAGATGAAATAGAAGATATAACAGCAGTTGATTATTCTTCTATGACATTAACAGATTTAAGAACAAAGGCAAAGGAAGCTGGCGTTAAAGGTTATTCTGCTATGAAAAAAGCTGAATTAGTTGAAGCTTTATCTAAGTAATAGTGATAAACTAATATTGGGAGGGTGGATGGCATTCACCCTTTTATTGTATAAAAAGAGGAGGATTATTATGATTAAAGCAAGTGATGTTAAGGAATTAAGAGAAAGAACTGGTGCAGGGATGCTTGATTGTAAGAAAGCATTGGAGTCAACAGATGGAAATATGGAGAAAGCTATTGATTGGTTAAGAGAAAAGGGGATTAGTAAAGCAGCTAAAAAAGAAAGTAGAATTGCTGCTGAGGGATTAACTGCCGCACAAGTAGAAGGAAATGTAGCTGTTTTATTGGAAGTTAATTGTGAAACTGATTTCGTTGCTCAAAACGAGGAATTCAAGGCTTTAGTTTCATCTTTAATTAAAACTTTATTACATAACGATGCTACAACAATTGAAGAAGCAAATAAATTGATTATTGATGGTGGTAGTATAACTATAGAAGAAGCCATTGTTAATTTTGTTGCTAAGATTGGAGAAAAAATTAGTTTTAGAAGATTTGAAAGAATTGTAAAAAATGATAGTCAAGTTTTTGGAATTTATTCTCATATGGGAGGAAGAATTACTGCTGTTGTTGTATTAAATAATACTAACGATGATGTAGCAAGAGATGTAGCTATGCATGTTGCAGCTATGAATCCAACTGCTGTAAGGAGAGCTGAAGTTCCTGCTGATTTAGTTGAAAGAGAATCTCATGTTATTAAAGAACAAGTTATGGCTGAGGGAAAACCTGCTGATATTGCTGAAAAAATGGTGGTTGGTAGACTTAATAAATTCTATAAAGAAGTATGCTTAGAAGAACAAGCTTTTATTAAGGATTCTAACACTAACGTATTAGATTATGTTAAATCTAATGGGGGAACAATTGCTTCTATGGTACGTTATGCAGTTGGTGAAGGTATTGAAAAGAAACAAGAAAACTTCGCTGATGAAGTTATGAGTCAAATTCAAGGAGCATAAATTCCTTAAGGAGTAAGCATGAAAAAAGTAGTAATTTTAATTGTTATTTGTAGTATGTTATTTTTGATAAGTGGATGTTCTATAAAGAAAACAGATGAATTAAGCGATGCTGAGTTGTTTGCTAATGAATATTCTATTGGTAAGAATAATCCATTTCATTATGCTGATGTTGATGATGTAATAAAATTATTTGATAATCAATCTGGAATTTTATTTTTAGGAAATTCTGATTGTGAATGGTCAGCTTTTGGTGCTAAAATACTAAATAGGGTTTTAAAAGAAGAAAAAGTTGATAAAGTATATTATTTTAATCCTGATAGTATCAACTATAAGAAACATAAAAAATATGATGAGGTAATAAAATTATTAGATATTAATGAAGAAACTACTTTACCAGTTGTTTGTATTATTGATGGTGGTAAGGTAGTGGATCGAGTGAATTATTCTGTTCATGAAAATTCTACTATTAATGAAGAAACTACAAAGCAATTGGAAAACGAATATTTAAATTTAATTTCACAATATGTATAAGATGTTTGTTTAGACATCTTTTCAAAAAAATTTATATTTTTAATAATAACATTTGAAGAGTAGATTTATTTCTACTTTTTTCTTTCTTTTCATAGAACTTTATATTATAATTATAGCAAGGAGAGATGAATTAGATGGATAATGATATTATAAAATTGATGAAAGAAAGTATGGAGAATACTTTAAAAAATTTAGAGAAGCGTTTTTCTTCTGTAAGAGCTGGAAGAGCAAATCCTTCTAGTTTGGATGGTGTTATGGTGGAGTATTATGGTAGTATGACTCCATTAAAACAATTAGCAACTATTTCAGTTCCAGAGGCTACTCAGCTTTTGATAAAACCTTTTGATAGAAGTTGTTTAGGTGCGGTTGAGAAGTCTATACTTGCTGCTAATTTAGGATATACTCCAAATAATGATGGTGAGACAATTCGTATTATAATTCCTGCACTTACTGAAGAAAGACGACGTGAACTTACAAAGCAAGTAAAGACGATTGCAGAGGATGCTAAAGTGTCAGTTCGTAATAATCGTCATGAAGCGTTAGAGATGGTAGAAGCGGAAGAATTACCAGAAGATATTGAAAAAGGTATGGAAAAAGAAATACAAGATTTAGTACAAGCTTATAACAAAAAAATCGAAGAAATGTTAAAAAATAAGGAGCAAGAATTAATGAAAATATAGGTTTTCTATATTTATCATTTATGTTAGAAATAGTTTTTATTAATGGCAAAGAAGAGAAATAGATTAGAGTTTGTTTATTAGGGTTATAATTATATTTTATCTATTTAAACGAAATATTTTAATTTTGTATTTATTGAAAAAATATTTGTATTTTAGTTTTATTGTGTTATAATAAGCCTATCGATGTTGATTAAGAAGTAGTAGTAAATGAGGTCTTTGTAGAGAGTCTGTGGTAGGTGAAAACAGATAAGAATAGTTTATGAATTCATCTTAGGAGTTCCTATAATAAAATTATAGGCGTTAATCGCGTTAAGATAATAAGGTAGTTAAATAACTATAAATTAAGGTGGTACCGTGTTTAATACACCCTTAAGTTATAGTTATTTTTTTTGAAAGGGTGATTAAATGAAAGTTTTAGAAGTTAAAGAGATGATTCTTGAAGATTTGAAAGAAGTTAATGATTTAAAAATTTTAAATGATTTAAGAGTAAAATATTTAGGAAAAAAAGGCCTTATTACTGAACTTAACAGTGAAATAAAAAATATTCCTAATGAAGAGAAGAAAGTTTTTGGTCAGAGTGTAAATGAAGTTCGTACTTTATTTCAATCTATTTATGATGAAATTAAAAATCGATTAGAAACAGAGGCGTTAAATAGAAGACTTATTAGTGAAGCAATTGATATTAGTTTGCCTAGTACTAAAGTGAGCATGGGTGCTCCTAATATTTTAGAAAAGTTGATTGAAGAAGTAGAAGAAGTATTTATGTCTATGGGATATGATGTAGTTGATGGTCCAGAAATAGAAGAAGATAAATATAATTTCGAAATGTTAAATATTCCAAAAGGACATCCTGCTCGAGATGCGCAAGATACATTTTATCTTGAAGGTGAAGAGATTTTACTTCGTAGTCAAACTTCTCCTGTTCAAGTTCGTACTATGTTAAAAGGAAAAGGTGAGATGCCAGTTCGTGTTATTTGTCCTGGAAAGACATATCGTCGTGATGATGATGATGCTACACATTCTCATCAATTTATGCAAATCGAGGGATTGCTTGTTGATAAAGATATTTCATTATCTGATTTAAAAGGAACTTTTTTGATTTTATTTAAGAAGTTATTTGGGGATGATGTTGAGGTGCGTTTTCGACCAAGTTATTATCCTTTTACTGAACCTTCTGTAGAAATTGATATTAGTTGTTTTAATTGTAAGGGAAAGGGATGTAATATTTGTAAACGTACTGGCTGGATTACTATTTGTGGTGCTGGTATGGTACATCCGGATGTACTTCGTATGAGTGGGTATGATCCAGAAGTTTGGAGTGGCTTTGCTTTTGGATTTGGTGCTGAAAGAGTTGCTATGCTTAAATATGATATTAATGATATTAGAACATTTTATAATACAGATTTGAGAGAGATTAAAAATTTTGATAGAGGGGAGTTAGAGAATAATGATTAGTTTGGAATGGGTAAAAGATTATATTGATATTAGTGATCAAGATTTAGATGAGTTAGCTGTTAAAGTTACAGAAGCTGGTATTAATGTAGAAAAAGTTATTACTAATCATATTGATCATTTGGTTATTGGTAAAGTAGTAACTTGTGTTGATCATCCTGATAGTGATCATTTACATTTGTGTCAAGTAGATGTTGGTAAAGAAGAGTTGCAACAAATTGTTTGTGGAGCACCTAATGTTCGTACAGGATTAAAAGTTATTGTTGCTTTACCAGGTGCCGTGTTACCAGGAGATTTTGAAATTAAGGCTAGTAAGATTCGTGGTGTAGAGTCTAATGGTATGATTTGTGCTTTATATGAACTTGGTCTTGAAGAAAAAACTGATGAAGCTTATCAACGTGGTATTGAAGAGTTATCTGAGGATGCACCAGTTGGTAAAGATCCACTTGTTTATTTAGGACTTGAATCTACTTTATATGAGCTTGATATTCATAAACATCGTAACAACGATTGTTATTATCATATTGGATTTGCTTATGAAATCGCAGCTATTTTAAATCGTAAAGTTACCTTACCTGATTGTAGTTATCAGGAAGAAAGTGATTCAGTTGAAAATTATTTTTCTTTAGAAGTTAATACTAAAAAATGTCCTTATTATTTAGCTAAAATGGTTACTGATGTAAAGATAGGAGAGTCTCCTGAGTTTATTCAAAGACGTCTTATTGCAGCAGGTATGAGACCAATTAACAATGTAGTTGATATTTCAAATTATGTTATGTTAGAGTTTGGTCAACCACTTCATTTCTTTGATAAAGATACTTTAGGTGATCATATTTTAGTAAGAGATGCTTGTGAAGAAGAAGAAGTTGTTACTCTTGATGGTAAGAATCGTATTTTACGTAGTAGTGATATAGTTATTACTGATGGTAAAAAGCCTGTATGTATTGCTGGTGTTATGGGTGGAGAAAATACAGAGGTTACTGATAATACTAAAAACATTTTAATTGAAGCAGCTATTTTTGATGCAGTTAGTATTCGTTATACTGCAGCTCATCTTGATCTTCGTAGCGAAGCTAGTATTCGTTATGGTAAAGGTTTAAATTATGAATATACTTTGATGGCAATCAATCGTGCTTGTCATTTACTTGAGAAATATGCTGGAGCTAAAGTACTTTCTGGAATGGTTTCTCATGATGTTGTTGATAAAGCAGAAAAGATAGTAGAGTTTAGACCTGAGCAAGTTGATAAAATGTTGGGTATTCGCATTACTGAGGAAGATATGAAATATGAACTTGAAAAGCTTGATTTCCCATATACTATCAATGATGGAGTTTTTAAGGTTATAATTCCTAAAAGAAGATTGGATATAGATTCTAATGTTAATGATATTGCTGAAGAAATTGGCCGACTTTATGGATATCAAAAATTAGTTTCTACTTTACCACGTGTTGGTATTCGTCGTGGACAGTATATTGGCGATGTTAAATATCGTAAAGCAGTATCTAAGAGACTTCGTAGTTTAGGGTTTAACGAAGTAAAAACTTATACTTTAGTATCACCTGATATGAGTAAAAAATTTGATTATGAAGGAAAAGAAAAAGCGGTTCTTCCAAATCCAATGAGTATTGATAAGAGTGTAGTTCGTACTACTTTAATTCCATCTTTATTAAATGTATATCAATATAATATTGATCGTAAAGTAGATAATATTGCTATTTATGAAATTGCAAAAACATATGATAAAAGTTATCAAGAGGAGAGTAAGATTTCTTTCTTAATGAAAGGAAATTACATTAGTAATTCATGGCAAGGTAATATGAAAGTAGACTTTTATCTAATGAAGGGGTTTGTTGAAGATATACTTTGCTATTTTGGTTTTCAAAATCGTTATAGTTTTGAAGTTAATATTATTCCTGATATGCATCCAGGAAAATCATGTACAGTTTTACTTGATAGAAAGCCTATAGGTATTTTAGGTCAGGTTCATCCTAATGTTTGTAAAGATGAAGTTTATGTTTGTGAACTTTCTTTACAAGCTTTAATGCAGAAAGTTAAATCACTTAAATTTAAAGAAGCAAGCAAATATCCAACTATAGCAAAAGATGTTGCGTTTATTATACCTAGAGAAGTTCCTTCTAAGGATATTGAAGTTACTATTAAAAAAGCTGGTGGTAGATTGTTACGTTCTATTTGTGCATTTGATGTTTATGAAGGTGAACATGTAAAAGAAGGTATGAAGTCTATTGCTTATAACTTATTATTTATGGCGGATGATCGTACGCTTACAGATCAAGAAGTTATGGAAGCTTTCAATCATATTATAGATAAAGTTATATCTGCTCATTATGCAGAGCTACGTGATAAATAATTTTGAGTAATAAAAAGCTGAATTATTCTTCAGCTTTTTTTTGTTATGTTCCGGGGTAGGAACATAATAAAACCACCCGATATGCGGGTGAGAGCTGAAGAAGCGATGGCGTTAAGAGAAAAATAAATCCTCCTTTGATATAATAGAAAATGGTCTGCCAACCAAAATCTAAAATCAAGGGAGGATTTATTTTATGAGAAGAAAAAACGATGATGAAAGTTCTTTGTCTCATACAAGATGGAATTGCCAATATCACATAGTCT
>CALVKI010000003.1 GCA_944332635.1 uncultured Bacilli bacterium | reverse complement strand
TTTAGCACACATACCATATTTTTTACTTTTCTTAAAATCGTGATGACAATATGGTGTGTTTTTTGGAATAAATAATTTTCTTATAAATTTAATCATTTATTCCACTTCTTTTAAAATATCGGGTTTCCAATATATTCTAAATTAAAACGATTGCTAAAATACATATCAACTACCGTGATAACGTCATCGCTTTTTATGTTATAAAATTCTTTAAATCTTTGTATATCTTCTAACAATTCCCTCGGTTTATTTTTTTCTTTAATAGATACTACTTTACCATTTTCATAAATAATATTTACTTTCACCAAACCGTAAAAATTTATATTAAAATCTTTGCTATAATCTTTTTCAAAAGTTATATGTATCATTTATTCCACCTCTTCTAAAATATTTAATAAATTATATAATCCTGATATTGTTATCTTACACATAGTATCGTTTGTTGTAGATTCTGCTTCAATAGTGCAACTATTTATTCTCTTTTTAATCCATTCAATAGCTTTATCTATTACCTCTTTATATTTTTGATTTTCTTCAGCTAACTCACACGACTCATCTACACTTGCCATAAAACCGTTATGTTTTGTTTTTAGTTGTTCCTCTAATTCTTGAATTTGCTTCTTCATTTTATCAATTTTATTTTCTGCACTATTTAAAGCACTAGATAATTTGTCATTTATATTTTTTATTTCTTCTTTCTCTTCTACCAAATCATTATATTGATCTTCTCCGACTTCAAGTTGTTTTTTCAATTTTTGGTTCTCTTGTTGTAATTGTTCCGATAAATCTTTATAAAATTCTAATTGTTTTTTAGGATTGGTTTTTGTGGATTCATATATACTCATTTATCTCACCTCGTTTAAAATATTAAGCAACTCTTTTTTCTTTTGTAATATTATTTCATCAACTTTTTCGTTACCGCTTTCCAAACACCACGGATCGTTTACTAATTCTTTTGCTTTATCAATTACTTCTTCATATTTGTTTTTAGTTACTTTATTGTCACTTTTCAAAACACGAAATTTAATTCGGTTATCTAATAAAATATTAATTAAGACACTTATTTCATCTATTGAAATTTCATTAATTTCTAATATAAAACTATGTTTCATTTATTTTTCACCTCTCTTAATCACACAAACTCCAATCTACTTTTTCTCTCAATTGGCATCCACAAAATGGGCAAAAATTAATTGGTATATCCTTGATGTCATAAAACACATCTTTACCATTTTCATCGTAGTCATGTTCTCTCACTTTCATAACATTATTTTTTATAGGAAAAGTAATAGCCGGTACAAAACCTGTTGTCGCTATTAATGTTCCGTTGCAATGTAGACATCTTTTATCTTTATTAAATTTTTTATTTTTCTTACTCATCTAACCACCCGAGTTCCTTACATTGTTGAATTATTGCTTTCATTAAATGATCGTTTTTTAAAACGTTATCTATATTAGTTCTCCAATATTTATCTGGTAACATAAAAATTATGTACAAGCAATATCCATTTGATGTATATTCGTTTGATTTAAAATAACCTATTGGTAAAGGTAATCCTGATAGCTCTCTATAATCACGACAATCAAATCCTAATTCTTCAAACATCTCTTTAGCACTTTTCATATCATTTGTTCTCCTTTTATTTAAAACTATCAAAGTCAGTGAATATACTTGTTTGACCATTAGCATTTATTCCGTTGAGTCTATCAACAGCTATCCTGTAATATTTTTCGTTTATTTCCATTCCTATAAACTTTCTTCCGGTCTCTTTCGCGGCAACACAAGTCGTACCACTTCCACAGAAACAGTCTAATACGATATCATTCGGTTGTGTTGTATGAAGAATTTCTTTTCTTACAATTTCCAACGGTTTAATTGTAGGATGTAAATATTGTTCTTTATCATCCTTATTCGTACTCGTAATCCAATATTTCGATTTTAAATCGTATCCGTCATTTAACAATACGTTTCCCTTTTCTCTAAAATAAAGACAATATTCGGTATCTGGTAAATAACAGTTTTTTGTCAATGGTGTTGGGTTAGATTTATGCCATGTTAATATTTCAAATGATATATTTTCTTTACAAAAGAAATTCAAATAATTTTGTATTTGCGCTTTATTACACCAAATAAATATATTTATGTGTTTTAAAATTCTAACAAATTCGGTTAAAATTGAATAATCAATTCCATTATTGATTTTTAAATCAATAATGTCTTGTCCAGGTTTCACAACTCTATTTTTAAATATTCCACTGTTATGTGCAGAACCACAATGAAATTCATATGGTGGATCGGTAAGAATTAAATCTATAGACTTATCGGGTATCGTTTTAATCAATTCATAACAGTCACCAAGTTGAATCGTATTTATCATGTCATTAAATTTCATACACTAACTATCCTTTCCCATAACTCTTCTTTCTGTTTTAATGTTAAATGTGTATTTTTAAAGAAGTTTTCTTTTATAGCACGTTTTGTATCATAATCGCCCTTTTTGAATTGTTCCCTATAGATTGGAATCCAAAATTTTATATAATCCATTAATCTAAGAAATTATCGTCAATAGTGACTGTATCTTCAAAATCTGCAAAAGGATCTTTTACTTCTTCTTGCGGTTCACTTCTTGGAACAGTCTGTTCTTTCTTTGGTTCTAAAAATTGTACACTATTAGCTAAAATATCAAATGTGTATCGTTTACTTCCGTCTTGTGCATCATAACTTCCAGTTTGAACACTTCCGTCAACTGCGATTAGACTTCCTTTTGTTAAATACTTGCAAATGTTTTCGGCTTGCTTTCTCCAAGCAACGATATTAATAAAATCTGCTTCTCTTTGTCCTTGTGCATTTGTGTAATTACGATTTACTGCGATACTAAATCTTGTATATGGTACATTTGCGTTATTAAATCTTA
>CALVKI010000002.1 GCA_944332635.1 uncultured Bacilli bacterium | reverse complement strand
TAAAACTAAAAGAAAATTGGCAATTATTTAAAACAGATAGTAGGCCAATTGATTTTTTAGGATATAAATTTTATAGAGGATATACAACAATTAGAAAAAGTAATTGTTTAAGAATTAGAAGAAGAGTGAAAAAGATAATAAAAAAACCAGTTTTATTACCAAAAGATGCAGCTGCTATTTTAAGTTATACAGGTTGGCTAAAACATTCTAATTCTTATAAATTTAATAAAAAATATATAGAACCATATATTAGTTTAGATAAATGTAAGGAGGTAGTAAGAAATGCGAGAAGAAAACAATGTAAAACCAGAAAAAAAATTTGATATTCAAAATATCAGTGATGATGGAAAATGTGATATAGTTTTCTATGATAATATAAAAGAAGAAACAAGAAATAATGGTGAAGAAAATCAAAAGATATATATATATGATATATATAGAGTAACTGTACGTTATAGAGATACACTTGAAGAAGATTTGGAACAAAATTATGAAACATGGTTGAATTTTGCAAAAGAGGAGATGAAAAAAGAAGTCTAAATATAAAGACTTCTTTTTTTCTCGGGAAGGAGTTATATATGAATAAAAACAAATATATTAAATTAGTTATATTAATGATAATTGTTGTTATTGTATTAATAATAGACATATATTTCTCTGTTAGACAAGAAATAGATTACGAAAAAAGAAAAGAATCAGGGAATGACAGATGGCTACAAGTAGAAAATCGCATTTTAGAAACAGAAGACAAAATAAACGCAATTGAAGAAAAATTGCATCAGGAGGGGATGCAATAAATATGGATGAGAAATATATTGAAAAAATAATTCAAAATGAGCAAAGTACAAAATCTGCTCATAAAAGAATAGATGATGCTGAAGCTAGAATTGATGAATTGGAAAAGAC
This sequence comes from uncultured Bacilli bacterium, assembly GCA_944332635.1. Lineage (GTDB taxonomy): Bacteria > Bacillota_I > Bacilli_A > RF39 > UBA660 > Faecimonas. The sequence continues at coordinate 2,949 of CALVKI010000002.1, read as the reverse complement.
ATATGCAATAATGCAAAAAATGGATTTTCGCATTGGTAGAATGGAAGATAGTGTGGAGAAAATAAACCAAAAATTAGATAGTAATTTCCAAGAAATTATTAATGCGAAAATACAAAACACAAATGAAAAGAGTAAAAAGTGGGACAAGTTCCTCGATTATATTTTCTATGCAATAGTAGGAGCTGTAATAACATTAGTTATATCTAAATTTGGTTTTTAGGAGGTGAGAATATGACAGTAGAATTTTTAGTATATGCTATAACAGCAATTTTTACTTATGTTGTTGGTAAAGTATCAAAACATTTTGGATGGAATTATGATCTACCTATCACAATTCAAAACATTATAATAATAGTAATAGCATCTGTAATTGGCTGTTTAATACATATTGAAAATCTTGATGTCAATGGTGTAATAACAGCAGTTATTACTGCTGTTGGTGGTGTAGGAACAGCAGTTGTAGCTTATGATGCAAAAAACAAATAGTTTAATACAAGAAATTAATTCTTGTGTTTATACAATACTGGAAGAAAAATCAAAAATCTTCCAGTATTAATTTTTTTATAAGGAGGTATTCATTATGGAAGATGAAAACATAATTGATCCAGATGTAATGGGATTTGAAGATGGTGTGGAAGGAGTTGAAGAATAATGGAAATTAAAGAAAATATTACTACTAGAAATTATACAAAAGGAAATAACAGAAGTATAAAGTATATAGTAGTACATTATGTAGGTGCAGTTTCTACTGCAAAAAATAATTCAGATTATTTTAAATCAGTTTATCGTGGTGCTTCAGCACATTATTTTGTAGATGATAATGATATTTATAGAGTCGTAAAAGATGAAGATACAGCATGGCATTGTGGAACTACAGGTCAGTATTATAGTAATTGCAGAAACTCAAATTCAATAGGAATTGAAATGTGTTGTTATAATAACAATGGTATTTTAGACATTTCTGATAATATTGTAAACAAAACAATAGAATTAGTAAAAGAGTTAATGGCAAAATATAATATTCCAGCAGAGAATGTTATAAGACATTATGATGTTACTCATAAATGTTGCCCAGCACCATTTGTAAATAATCCTTCAAGATGGAGCGATTTTAAAAGCAGACTAGGAGGTACAGTATCAAATACACCTTCAAATAGTTCAGGTAAATCAAATGAAACTATTGCTGATGAAGTAATTAAAGGACTATGGGGCAATGGTGATGCTAGAAAAACAGCTTTGCAAAACGCAGGGTATGATTATAATGCTATTCAATCTATTGTAAATCAAAAATTAACTGGTAAATCTTCAAATAGTACAACTTCAAATAAGAAATCTATTGATACTATTGTAGAAGAAGTAATTGCTGGAAAATGGGGAAATGGAGAAGATAGGAAAACGAGACTACAAAATGCAGGATATAATTATAGTGAAGTTCAAGCAGCAGTTAATAATAAATTATCTGGAAAATCTACAAGTTCAAATAAAAAATCAAACGAAACTATTGCTAACGAAGTAATTAAAGGGCTATGGGGAAATGGAACAGATAGAAAAAATAAATTAACTGCAGCAGGATATGATTATAATGCTATACAAAAGATAGTTAATTCAAAACTAAAATAAATTATTATAGAGGAGATTTTTTCTCCTCTATTTATAAATATCTTTTAGTTTTTTTTGAATATCTAATAACATATTAAAAGATTGTTGAAATGTAGTATTATTAAAATCAATTTCAAGAATCTTTTTTACAATTTTTTTCATTTCAATATTGTTTAAATAGTCATTGGTACTTTGATTATGCAAATTATCAATGATTTTATAATTTAAATCAATTTTTTTAAATATTGCAATATATTTATCTATTTGTGAAACTGGAAAGCCACATTTGAAAATATGAGGTCCTAAATCTGTAATTTTTAATCCGATTTTTTCGTTTACTGTTTTTGCATCATCATTAAGAATATTGTAGAAGATACCAACTCGAAAAAGATAAATAATATTAGGATCTTTATTTTTTAGTTCATTATATTGCTTCAGTAGTTTGCTCATTTTTCTTATCCTTCTTTCTAATTATTTTTTTTCTAACAATAATATCCCCTGGATCACAATCTAATAATTCGCATAATTTGTCTAATGTACTGAAATGAATACTAATAGTTTCATTATTCATTAAGTGACTAATAGCCTGATATCCACCATCCATATTCTTTACTAGCCAATATTTCGTTTTTTTCTTTTCTTTTAATATTTCTTTTACTCTTACATATATCATAATGAAAATAAAACCTCCCTTCTTTTTGTTATAGATATTCTACAAAAAACTATAATTTATTTTAACTATGCCTAATGTTAACTGCAATCTACTAAACTTACATAAAAAATATCTATTTTACAAAATAGTCATTTTCTGTTATAATGACCAAAAAAGAGTAAAAAGGAATTATGTATATGGAAAGAGAATTGCATATAGAAACTATAAAAAAGGTTAAAAAATTTATTTTAGAAAAAGATTATGAAGGATTAAAAAAATATATAGAAATCCGTGAAAAAGAAATATTATCCCAAGAGGATAATAAATCAAGTGATTATATTGAAAATTTAGTAAATAATTTATCGTAATGTCGTTTTTTGTCGAATTGTGTAATATGCATTATATCAACTAATTCGAGATAAATACCTAATCTCTAGCGTAGTTATATTTATTTACATAATATGGTAAAATACTACATAAGGAGATATCTCTTAAAGGAGGGGTATTAATGAAAATAAATTTATCAGGATTAAATGTCTTTGAAAAATTATTGGCATATATTTTAAAAAGATATACATATAAAATATATAGAAAAGGATTTATTGATGGATTTAATGGAAAATCTTGATATTCTTTTTGATATAATGTATAATAATAAGGATTTGTTGATAATTTGTTGATAACGCACAAAGTTTTAA
>CALVKI010000001.1 GCA_944332635.1 uncultured Bacilli bacterium | reverse complement strand
AACAGCAAAGTATCTAACAAATCTGATGATAAGAATATCGGATTTGACGATGACAATTCAAATTCATTTGAGTTAAAATAATTGTAAACATCCAAAAGAAAAGAGACGAAGTTATGTCTCTTTTTATTATTACTTATTCTATAGTTAAATAAGTTATAACATATGATTTATAATCATAATTATAGAACCTAGAATAAAGAATATAAGTGTTATTTTTTTATACTTATAACGTAAAGATGTTGGTAGTAATTCATAGCTTGCAATATGCATCATTATTCCAGCAATACTAGCTAGTAAGCAGCCCATAATAAAGTTATTCATGATATCTTTTAAAAAGATAAAGGCAATTATAGCACCAAACAATTCAGATATTCCAGAAATAAAAGTATACTTTAGTGCTCTTCCCCTACTCTTTGTCGCATAATAAATAGGTACACTAATAGAAATACCTTCTGGTATATTATGGAGTGCGATAGCTAATGAAAGTGTGATTCCAAGATTGGTATTGGAAGTAGTTGATAAAAAGGTCGCAATACCTTCAGGAATATTATGGGCGATGATTGCTAACATAGAAACAATACCAATACGATATAGTTTTCCTTCTTGTTGTTCTGGTAGATAATAATCAATCAGCATAGAAAAGATAATTCCAATAACAACAAATATCGCTAGAATAATGAAAGTTGGAAAAACATAAAAATATTCCGACAATAAATGAAATGACTCTGGGATTAGATCAGTGATTGATACAGTAATCATTACTCCTGCCGCAAAAGCTAATGCAGTCGCAATAATTTTTTGATTTTCCTTTTTATTAAAAAAAATAATAATTCCACCAAGTAAAGTGGATAGTCCAGCTAACGTAGAACAGATGAATGCGAAGAGTACATTATTCATAGAATCACCTAAATTAATGTATGAAAAAAGAAATAGAGACATGCTTTTTTTCTTATATTTTAATAATTCTTGTTTTTGTTCTTTAGATACGCGATAAGATTCTCTTATTTTACTTATTGCTTTATTATGAGTCCATGGATCTAGTTTATTTTGTTTGATAAAGATGAGTGTTTCTTCTGGATATTTAATATAACAAATTGATAATAACCATGCTTGGGCCATTTTTACATAATAGTGATCGAATTGAATTTGATTTAAAATTTTAAATATTTTAGATAAGTAAAAAGGTGTAACATAGTAGTCTAATAATAAAACTAAGGCTACACGAATCGCATATGGATTATCTATTAATAGTAATTCTTGTATAAAGTTAAAACCACTATCTAAGTTATTTTTAAAGTCTTTACAATTTGCACAAAAACTGTCACATACAGCCCAATTGTTAATATATGGTATAAAAACTCGAATATACTCTAAACGACTGTTAAAATCAGTTTTTACACTACTTATGACGATACCATGTAACATATTCTCTTCATAATAATGATGACAATTATATAATAAGTAGGAATCAATATCGCCTTTTGCGATTTCTTTTCCTGTTTTCTTTAAGAAAGGAACACGACAACCTAAAAACGCTTCTATATCAGGAACTAAAGATTTATGAAAAGTCTTGTATTTATCGTCTGCATTTTCTTTTAAATATTGGAGTAATTCTTGATAATTTTCTTTTGTCCAAGTTTTTCTATTTAGTGTTATCATTATCTTTCATCTCTTTCGCATGGGGATGGAAATTTTGATAATTTTCTTTTAAACGTTGATTTGAAATATGTGTATAGATTTGCGTAGTAGAAATATCTGAGTGTCCTAGTAATTCTTGTATACTACGTAAATCAGCACCATTATTTAAAAGATGAGTTGCAAAACTATGTCTTAAGGTATGTGGTGAAAAAGGTGTTTTTATATCTTTTTCTTTTGCTAAATTTTTAAGAATTTTAAAAAAACCTTGTCTGGTCATCCCTAAACCATGATTATTTAAAAATAATGCATCAGTTACCTTCCCTTTTAATAACAGTTTCCGATAATTTTCCATATAATTTTTTAAAGCACTTAAAGCTACATCACCAATTGGAATAATTCTTTCTTTATCCCCTTTTCCAACAGTTCTTACATAAGCCATAGATAAGTCAACATCATGTAATTTTAAATTAATTAGTTCACTTACTCGTAATCCAGTCGCATACATTAATTCTAACATAGCCTTATTACGATAACTATATGGGTCAGTTAAAGGAATATCTAACAAACGATCAATTTCTTCCATCGATAATACTTGTGGTAATGTTTTTTTTCTTTTTGGTAATTCTAATAAATCACTAGGATTATTTTTAACATATTTTTCAATTAATAAGAATTTATAAAAACTACGAATACTACTAATATTTCGAGATACAGAACGTTGATCTAATCCAGAATCATTTAAATATTTTAAATAATTTTTAATTTCTTTCTTTTTAATGGTTCCAAAATCTTTATGTTCAATCTCATTGACATATTTGTAATAACGCATTAAATCATGATGATATGCATCAATGGTATTTTCGCTATATTTTTTATCAATTTGTAAATAAACCATAAAATCCTCGATACGATCTAAAAATTCATTCATAATCTCACCTACTGATATTATATCATTCTTTTTCTCTAAACATGTGAATACTAGTGTTTCTTTACAAAATTTGATATAATATATAAGAAAGAAGGTGTGGTATGAAAGAACCTTTAGCGATTTTAATGCGACCTACTTGTTTGGATGAAGTTCTAGGTCAGACCCACCTTGTGGGAGACGGAAAAGTATTATCTAATATGGTTCATAA